>DASSWV010000085.1:0-3416 GCA_035704545.1 Pelobium sp. | reverse complement strand
CCTGTTTTAACTTTTAAATCGTCTAAAATCTCGTCCTTATACTTTAAACCATCAACTAATTTATAGTTAAGTGCATCTTGTGGCGAACGTATTTTTAAACCGTTTGCAATAGAAATTATCGAATCTTGAGGGATTTTTCTGCTTTGTGCAATTTTAGATGTGATATGATTGTAAAGTGAGCCTAATAAAGAAGTGGTTTGTAAACGATTGGCATCACTCATTTTATCTAAGATAAGTGGCTCAATTGCACTTTTAAAAGTCCCAACCTTTATAATTTGAGCCTCAATATCTAATTTATCCAAAGCCCCTTTTAAAAACATAATTTCAGAACTCAAACCTTTAAGCTCTAAGTAACCTTGAGGGTTTAAATAAACTTTGGTAGCTACTGATGCCAAATAGTATGCGTTTTGGGTGTAAATCTCGCTGTAAGCCACAATGAATTTCCCTGATTTTTTAAATTCAATTAAGGCATCTCTTATTTCTTCAATAGTTGCAAACCCAGTCATGAGGTAGCTAACATCTAAGTAAATCCCTTTAATGTTGCTATCGTTTTGTGCATTTTTTATACTTTTTAAAATATCATCTAAACCTAGTTTTTTTTCACTTGTTATAGGCCCAAAATCTAGGTCGTCCAATGGGTTTGAGGAAGTGCGCTCTGTTATTGGCAAATTTAAATTGATATGTAGAATGGTGTTTTCTTTTACATCGATTTGCTTTTTTGAACTGCTTACCAAAACAGCTATACTCCCAATTAAAATAAATAATATGATGATTGATGATAAAAGAAAACCCACTGCTGAGGCAAAAACAAATTTGAAGAATTGTTTCATTATAATGAATTGAATAAAAATGCTATTTTGCAAATATATAAGTTAGAAAGGCATTCAGTGCAAATGTTACAAATTTTATGAACCGAGTTTTTTTGGGTTTAGGAGGCAATTTGGGTGAAAGGTTTAAGAATATTGAACTAGCTTTGATAGCTATTGAAGCCAGGTTAGGACCCATTTATAAAAGATCGTCGATTTACCAAACAAAGGCCTGGGGAGGAATTGAACAACCGGACTTTTTAAATATGGTGGTTGAAGCGTTAACACCCCATAATCCAGAAGAAGTTTTGGACAAAATTCAAAAAATTGAAACTGACTTAGGTAGAGTACGTATAGAGAGGTGGGGGGCAAGAGTTATTGATATAGATTTATTGTTTTATAATGATGAAATAGTGAATTTAAGTCGACTTATTATCCCACATCCACTGATTGAGAAACGTAAGTTTGTATTATTGCCGCTAGCTGAGATTGCTAAAGAATGGATGCATCCCCGCTTAAAGAAAACAGTAGGGCAACTGCTTAACAACTGTGATGACGAGTTAGAAGTGCTGAAATTGAACAAATTGTTACAATAATTTTTTAATGAACAACAACGATAAAACATTAATTGACCTCTCTTATCTAAAAGAAGTTGCAAGCGATAACATAAATTTTATGGTAGAAATGATTGATATTTTTTTGGCTCAAACGCCCGATTATGTGTCTACTTTAAATGATGCGGTTGACCAAAAGAACTGGGCTAAAATTGCCGAGATGGCACATAAAGTTAAACCCACTTTGGCATTTATGGGAGCAAATGAAGCCAAAGAAACCATGGCTAGTATTGAGTCGCGAGCTAGGGCTGAGGACGATTATGAAGGAGTGTTTGCCGATTTTAAAAACCTAAAGGAGGACTTTATTCAGATTTTTGAAGGGTTGGAAGAAAAAAGAAAAGAGCTTTTAGCTGGTAGCTAAAGCTCTTCTATTTTATATTGATAATTTTCCATAATTAAATTTGCCAATAGTTTTTTACAGGCAATCTCTACCTTCTCAGTTGCAATTTCTTTGCTTTCGGCTTCAACTTCTAAGGTAATGTGACGACCGATTCTAACGTTGCTAATTTCTGGTAGATCTAAGTTTTTCATGCTTCCTGTAACTGCTTTTCCTTGGGGGTCAAGTATTTCTTTAAGAGGCATTACATCTATAGCTGCTGAGAATTTTTTCATTGTTGATATTTAAAATGTAGTTGTGAAAAAAATATGTAAATAACCAAAACTAGCGGTATGGCGGCAAATTTAAGAAAAGCCACCAGAAGAACGGCTATAAAAACGAAAATGAATTTATATTTATTCGGTTGCCATTTTAAGCTATTGAGTTTCATTGAAAACAACTTGATTTCGCTGGTTAAAAGGTAACAGGTAATTGCAATTAAGGCGATTAAAAAATAAGGGTTGCTAATGAAATTAAAATCATCTGCCAAATAGGGCAGAGAGATAATTAAAAAAGTATTCATAGGTGTGTTTAAACCGATGAAATCTTCGGTTTGGCGGGTATCTATATTAAATTTTGCTAATCTTAATGCCGAAAAAACAGTAATTAGAAATCCTGCGTAAGAAATCCAACCTAAGCCAGATAACATTAACAGCTTATAAGCAATGATACCGGGTACAAACCCAAAGCTTACCACATCAGCCAGTGAATCAAGTTCTTTCCCGATATCTGATTTTACGTTTAACATCCTGGCTACAAAACCATCAAAAAAATCAAAAACACCAGATATAATCACAAAAAAGGCAACCGTTTTAAGGTCGCCGTTAAATGCATAAATACTTCCAATGCATCCAGATAAAAGGTTTGCGCATGTTAAAGCATTTGGAATATGTTTTTTTATCATTTTAGAAGAGCAAGGATGAAAGGAGTAAAGATGAAAGACTTTTGTCCTTGTACTTTGCTCCTTATTCTTTAATCTAAATACTTAGCTGTTCATCGAAACCAAAAACTCTTCGTTAGATTTTGTTCCTCTTACTTGAGTCAATAAAAACTCCATTGCTTCCTGAGGATTCATATCTGCCAAGTGATTTCTTAAAATCCAGATTCTTTGAAGTGTTTCCTTGTCTAGCAATAAATCGTCTCTTCTTGTGCTTGATGCAGTTAAATCGATAGCTGGGAAAATACGCTTGTTAGATAGTTTCCTGTCTAATTGAAGCTCCATGTTACCAGTTCCTTTAAATTCTTCAAAAATAACTTCGTCCATCTTAGAACCAGTTTCTGTTAAAGCGGTAGCCAAAATGGTTAACGAACCACCATCTTCAATATTACGGGCCGCCCCAAAGAAACGTTTAGGTTTGTGCAATGCATTAGCATCCACACCACCAGAAAGTATTTTACCAGAAGCCGGTGCAACAGTATTGTAAGCTCTTGCTAAACGGGTGATAGAATCTAAAAGAATAACTACATCATGTCCGCATTCTACCATACGTTTTGCTTTTTCCAAAACAATATTTGCAATTTTCACATGACGTTCTGCTGGCTCATCAAAAGTAGAAGAAACTACTTCTGCTCTAACGCTTCTTGCCATATCAGTCACCTCTTCCGGGCGTTCATCAATTA
>DASSWV010000592.1:0-2078 GCA_035704545.1 Pelobium sp. | reverse complement strand
GTCCCAATGCTAGTCAAATCCGTTACCTCCGTTAAGTTCATGAACAAAGCGGGAATAGCAACCACAAACCCAGTAACGATAGTTGCAAAACTTGGTGTTTTAAACTTTGGGTGAATTCTTGAAAAAGCTTTTGGTAGTAACCCATCACGACTCATGCTCATCCAAATACGAGGTTGGCCCATCTGAAAAATCAGTAAAACACTAGCAGTTGCAATTACTGCACTTATGGAAACTATATAACTGATTTGGGTTAAACCAACACGTTCAAAAACAAAAGCCAAGGGATCTGCTACCGCAAGTTCGCTGTAATTTACCATTCCGGTTAGTACCAATGCCACTAAAATATAAAGCACCGTACAAATTACCAGAGAATAAATCATCCCTCTAGGCAAATCTCTTTGGGGATTCTCGCACTCTTCGGCAGTGGTTGAAATAGCGTCGAACCCTATATAAGCAAAGAAAACTCCGGAAACACCTTTCATCATTCCACTAAAACCATTGGGCAAAAATGGGTTCCAGTTTGCTGGAGTTACATAAAAAAAGCCAATGACAATAACCGCTAAAACTACAGCGATTTTTAAAATTACCATCACATTTGTTGCTTTCTTGGTTTCCCTGATGCCTACATAAACTAAAGCGGTGATTAAAAATACAATCATTAATGCCGGAAGATCAGCAATCAGTCTTAACCCGCCAATCTGTGGGGCAGTTGCCCAAGCTGTAGCAGCTGATTGAGCTCTTTCGTTTAATTGGGATAAATCGCCACCGTTCGCAATTAAGGATGCATTGGCGTTATAAGCACTAAAATAATCTAATGTAAGATAGGAGGGGACGTTGATGCTGAAACCCTTGAGCAAGTTCACAAAGTATCCACTCCACGAAATCGCAACGGCAATGTTGCCAATGGCGTACTCCATCAACAAATCCCAACCAATGATCCAGGCAATTAATTCTCCAAAAGATGCGTAAGCATAAGTGTAAGCACTACCAGCAACCGGAATGCGTGAGGCGAACTCAGCATAACAAAGTGCTGAAAATCCGCAAGTAATCGCAGTAAGCACAAATAAAATACTTACTCCGGGTCCACCATTAAAAGATGCTTCGCCGATGGTGGAGAATATGCCTGCGCCTACGACGGCCGCAATCCCCATAAAGGTCAAATCTCTTACGGTTAAAACTTTGCTTAAAGAACTATGCTCGCTGTCGCCATAGCCTTCCTTGCTATCCTTTAAAATTTTATGGATTGATTTTTTTCTGAGTAAATTTTTTTGCATTGCAGATTTTTAAAACGAACACGAGCAAAATAAATATTATTTAGCAAAAAAATGTACTACAGCATAAACTCGAATGATAAATCCAAAAGGCCATGCTACATTACTAACAAACTAAAAATCTAACCATCGAACAACCTAATGAAGTACTTTATAAGTCGGATCTTCTAATATATTCACTTCAATTACTTCGCTAGCGTTAATTAAAAGTTGTCTGCAATCTTGACTTAAGTGTCTTAGATGTAACGATTTCCCCTCTTTTTTATATCGCTCTGTTAATTTGTTCAGAGCATCAATACCCGACATATCAGCAACTTTGCTTTCCCTAAAATCAATGATTACTTCGTCAGGATCGTTGATCACATCAAATTTATCTGTGAAGTTTGCTACAGAGCCAAAAAATAAAGGGCCATAAATCTCATAATGTTTTACCCCATTTTCATCGATATATTTACGGGCTCTTATTCGTTTAGCACTTTCCCAAGCAAAAACCAATGCTGAAATGATTACACCAATTAAAACCGCCAAAGCTAAATTATGTAACCAAATAGTGATTACGGCAACTAAAATCCCTACAAAAATATCTTGTTTCGGCATTTTATTGATAATCCTCAAACTAATCCATTCAAATGTTCCAACAGCCACCATAATCATAACCCCTGTGAGTGCAGCCATAGGAACCAAACCAATAATTGAGGCCCCAAATAAAATAATCACCAAAATGGTTAAAGCTGCAATAATCCCGGAAAGTCGAGCTCTTGCTCCGGCGGAGAGGTTAACCAAAGTTTGTGCAATCATAGGGCAGCC
>DASSWV010000575.1:0-2066 GCA_035704545.1 Pelobium sp. | reverse complement strand
TTTGCTTTAAGATTTGGATTAGTAACTCCACTAAACATGAAAGCATTTTTTTGATAGTTAATATTTAAAGATGCAGAAGCATCGATGTTTTTTAGAAAGTAAGTTTCATAAGGGTTTTTCCGAGATGAAAAATGATTAGCAAAGCCACGTATTTTTGTGAAGTTTAAATAGAGGTTGGCAATAGAGTTTTTGTTTCTTAATGCACTAAAATCCACATTAAAATTGGTGTTTTCAGTTCCTTTTGAAATTTGCCCAAGACTTTTTTCAACTAAATTCGCCTCGAAACTACCTACTATCAGGTTTTTATAGATAAAAAAACTAAAATTGGATTTATTGCTAAAAGCCAATTGGTAAATAGTGTTTTCTTTGCCTGATTTTTCGGTTATTTTATATTTTCCTTTTAGCGAAGCCAGTAAGTCTTCTTTATTAGTGTTTTCAATTGCAATGGGCGCAACAATTAAAATATCAGAAGTATATTTATCTGTAGGGTGGATAGAGAAAAAAATATCACTTTGTTTAAACCCGCTTGCAATGGTAGCATCGTCCACAAAAATTTGTTTAAGCGCTGTTAAGTGGGTAATGTTATCTTTTCCTAAAATATCAGCAAACAACGTAAACTCCTTAAAAATATCGTAAAAATAGGCTTCGTTTTTATATTCAAAGATGATGGATGCATCTTGTGGTAAAACGGTAAAAATTTTTTCATTTGATATATTTGACGAGTTTAATTTTTTAAAATATAACCACGTAACAGCAATAATTCCCAAACAAAGGGCACTTATAATTATAATTATCTTCTTCATTTCACAAAATCCTAAGCTACAAAAATAGATTTTTACAGCAAAGGCTAGAAATTGCTTTCATCTTTATTAAATTAGCGCAACCATCAAACTCAAAATGAACAAAAGAATAATCATTACAGCCTCAATTTTCGGAATTTTAGCCGTTATTTTTGGCGCATTTGGCGCACATATACTAAAAGGCATAATCAACAGTAGCCAGATAGAAACTTGGCAAACTGCCGTCCAGTACCATTTTTTTCATACGTTGGCTTTGCTTTTTCTGTCTACTTTTGCAAGGTTTAAAAATAATTTGATCAATATTTCTTCTTATTTTTTTGTTTTTGGGATGATTTTTTTCTCAGGGTCGTTGTACTTAATTGCACTTAAGGATGTTCTTTCAATAAACACAAGTTTTATAGGTCCTGTAACACCACTTGGCGGATTGTTTTTTATTTTTGGTTGGATGGGTCTGTTGCTGGCGGCTATAAAAGACAAATAAATGTTGAATTTTGAGGTTGATGATGCTTTTCAGCAAACATTTTTTGTGGAGGTTGTTTTGCCTTTGGCAATTCCGGGGACTTATACCTATCGCGTTCCGAAACATCTTAACGAGCGGATTGAAAAAGGCAGAAGGGTGGTTGTACAGTTCGGTAAAAGTAAAATTTATACCGCAATTGTTTTTGCAGTTTCTACCAAAGCGCCTACAAAATATGAAGCAAAATATCTTTTAGATGTTTTAGATGATCAAGTAATTGTTACCGATGCACAACTAAAGCTTTGGCAATGGCTTGCTGATTATTATTTATGTACTTTGGGCGAAGTGATGGCGGCAGCGCTTCCATCGGCACTAAAACTTGCAAGTGAAACCCGGGTGGTTTTAAATCCGCAACATCAGTTTGACAAGGCCTTGTTGAACGATAGAGAGTTCCTGATTTTGGATGCACTAGAGTTAAAACAGGAACTGAGTATCACAGAAATCACCAAAATACTTGCTCAAAAATCTGTTTTTCCTATTTTGAAATCTCTTTTAGATAAAAAGGTTGTTTTTATTTTAGAGGAAATTGAAGAAAAATTTCAGCCTAAAAAAGTATCTGTTCTTACGTTACATGAAAATTATTTAGATAAAGATAACCTCAAGCATCTTTTTGAAGAATTAGAAAAAGCGCCTAAACAAGTAGATGCTTTGCTCGCCTATTTAAAGCTATCAAAAGTTCAAACAGAAATTAATAAATCTGCTTTGATGGAAGCCTCTGGAGCAAGTGCTGCAGTAATTAAAGCTTTGGT
>DASSWV010000565.1:0-4497 GCA_035704545.1 Pelobium sp. | reverse complement strand
CAAAAGCTTCAGATGCAAGTTCAAGATTGGCCGAGGATGCACAAAGACAAGCAGAGCGAGTAGGCTAAGCCCTACTTGCTTTTATTTTGTACCCATAAGATTTAGTACAACCACAGAGCTGTGTGTATAACCGAGCGTAAGCCCGGGTTTTACTATCACTAAGCGCCCAAAGTAGAGATCTAAAATAGCTTGTAAAACTTTTCTGCGGTTCTCTCTATAATCATCTGTAGCGTTAAACCTGTAAACATGCATTTTGCCATTTTGATCAACAATTGCTGAAATGGTATGTGCAAAATCTTTATAAGCAGGGTTTATTTTTACGGTATATTCTGGGTATAAATAATCATACGACGCACTTCTGTTTTGTAATTTGTCAACCGTGGAGAGTTTTTCGATCTCAATAATATCGCTTTTTGATGTAAATTCAACAGGGTTCCTGGCTGCAAAAAATAAACTGCTATCTGTTATCGATGCATTAATTAAATCTGCTCGCTGTTTTACAAAAACAGAATCCTGCTTGCGGGGTTTTCTTAGATCTTCAACAGTTTTATTCAGTTTTTTGATGTAAGCATCTGAATAAAACGTCATGTAAACTTCTGACCTAACATCCTTAGCTATTTTTTTAGCGTTTACTTCTAAGCGCTGTAAAAGCAAACTGTCTTTACTCACACTTTTTACCCTAAACCATTCTCTTGCAAAATTGTAAACGCCATCATGACTAAAAATTAGGTCAAAGTTTAACATTTTATTCATTGTTGGGCTATATGCTTGCACCGTAGTGTCGGATAAAAATCTAATTGCCCATTCTGGTGTTTGTTGGAAACCAAGTTCGTTAAACGCTATTCCGTTAGCAAAAGTCCGCCTAACTTCGTAATATTTAATTCCTTTAATAGGTTCAAATTGAAAATCCCGTTCGGATGGATTGCTTTTAGGAGACGATTGATTACAAGAAATCGCTAAAGCAGATAGAATTAATAGAAAAAATAGATAGTAGCGCATATTTATAATGAATGCGAAATTAGCAGAAATGTTGTATGCCTTTTGCATTTAATCAAAAAAGACGCAATTAATTTTAATCCAAAATAAGGTTTATCCTTATCTTTAAACCGATGCAAGGACTAGTGATAAAATCTACCGGAAGTTGGTACACCGTTGAGGACGGGCAAGGGGTTAGGTACGAGTGTAGAATAAAAGGTAAGTTAAGAATGAAGGGCTTGGTGAGCACAAATCCGGTTGCCGTAGGCGATATTGTGGATTTTGAGCCCGAGCCAGATTTAGAAACAGCTGTGATTTCTAAAGTGCATGACCGTAAAAATTACATCATCCGTAAATCCATTAATCTTTCTAAACAAGTTCAAATTATTGCTGCAAACTTAGATCTAGCCTGTTTGGTAGTTACTTTGGCAGCTCCACGTACATCTATTGGCTTTATAGATCGGTTTTTGGTTACAGCTGAGGCTTACGGTGTTCCGGCTGTTTTAATTTTCAACAAACTGGACTTATTTAGCAAAGAAGGTTTAGAAATTTTAGATAATTACATCGATTTATATCAAGGCATCGGCTACCCCTGCTATTCAGTTTCGGCAACCGAAGACTTAAATATCGAAACATTAGAAATTTTACTAAAAGATAAAATATCGCTTTTTTCTGGTCATTCTGGTGTAGGAAAATCAAGCTTAATCAACAGATTAATTCCCGGAAAAGAATTAAAAACCGGAAAAATTTCTGACTGGAGCGAGATGGGAAAGCATACCACCACTTTTGCAGAACTTTTTGATTTGCCTTTCGGCGGAAAGCTGATTGACACCCCAGGAATTAGAGAATTGGGCATCACAGACATTGAAAAACACGAATTAGGGCACTTTTTTCCAGAGATGAGAGCGTTAATGCATGACTGTAAGTTTAATAACTGCGTACATATCAACGAACCCGGCTGTGCTGTTTTAAAAGCTTTGGAAGAAGGAGATTTAGAGCCTACTCGTTATGATAGCTACCAAAGTATTTATTTTGGAAACGATACAAGGCATTGATTTTAGAAAAATCCCGTCATGCTGACGATAGGAAGCATCTCACAAGCAAGTTTGCCAGATTTTAAGATTAATCGTTTATTATCGTTATCTATTGTTTTTGAATGAACAAATCTAAATGAGTAAACAGCCAATTTCTATCATCAAAATTCCCTTAAAAATTGATAAATTGCAAGCCCAAATTATTTGAAAATAAATAGGATTTAAAAACATGTTTGATAATCTTCAGGATAAGCTCGAAGGAGCGTTTAAAGTATTAAAAGGACAAGGTAGCATTACCGAAATTAACGTGGCAGAAACCATGAAAGAGATACGTAAAGCTCTTTTGGATGCCGATGTTAACTATAAAACCGCAAAAACTTTTACCGACGAGGTAAAACAAAAAGCATTAGGCCAAAACGTATTAACTGCTATTTCGCCTGGTCAGTTATTGACTAAAATCATGAACGATGAGCTGACCCAGTTAATGGGAGGCAGCGTTGAGGAGTTGAGTATAAAGGAAAACCCAACAGTTATTTTGATTGCAGGTTTAAACGGAGCCGGTAAAACCACTTTTACGGGTAAGCTTGCTTTATTTTTAAAATCGCAGAAAGGTAAAAAGCCTTTATTGGTAGCTGGCGATGTTTATCGGCCGGCAGCGATTGACCAACTGGAGGTTTTAGCCGGACAAGTTGGTGCAGAGGTTTATACCAACCGCGAATCTACCAACCCCGTTGCTATCGCACTAGAGGGCATTGCACATGGTAAAAAGAACGGCAATAATGTAATTATTATTGATACAGCGGGTCGTTTAACTTTAGACGATGCCCTGATGAATGAGATTGCTGAAGTTAAAAAAGCAACACAACCTCAGGAGATTTTGTTTGTGGTGGATGCCATGACCGGGCAAGATGCCGTAAATACCGCTAAAGCTTTTAACGACAGGTTAGACTTTACCGGAGTTGTTTTAACCAAATTAGATGGCGATACCCGCGGTGGTGCGGCTTTATCTATAAAATCTGTAGTAAACAAACCTATTAAATTTGTAGGTACAGGCGAAAAAATGGATGCGCTGGATGTGTTTTATCCAGATAGAATGGCTTCCCGTATCTTGGGCATGGGTGATGTGATTTCCTTGGTGGAAAGAGCACAACAGCAGTTTGACGAAAAAGAATCGGCCGCCTTACAAAAGAAAATCCGGAAGAATAAATTCGATTTCAACGATTTCATTGGGCAAATCCAGCAAATCAAAAAAATGGGTAACATTAAAGATTTGATGGGCATGATTCCAGGAGTTGGCAAAATGATGAAAAACGTGGATATTGATGATGACGCGTTTAAGGGAATTGAAGCCATTATCCAGTCAATGACTCCGTTTGAACGTGAAAACCCAGAAAGCATCAACCAAAGCCGTAGAGGAAGAATTGCTAAAGGTAGCGGAAATGACATCGCCGAAGTAAATAAATTGATGAAGCAGTTTGAAGATATGCGTAAAATGATGAAGCAATTCTCGGATCCATCTGCGATGGCAAAAATGCAAAAGATGATGAAGGGAATGCCGGGTGCCGGGATGGGGAGGTAAAACTTCTTTTCTTTACGCTTTTATAGGAACAAAAATCTCACATGTAAGGTAAAACGTCTAGTTCAGAAATTCATATGAAATGCGACCCTAGCTTGTGAGATTTCCCATTAACGTTCTGAACGTTAATTTGCTTAATGGCATTAATACGAAAGCCCTACGCCAATTATTACCCGCTGTAAATTATATTCTCCTACTGTTTTAGTTGCAGGCTGAGGCCACCAAGTGTCATTGTTTTCTGGAGTAATGGTAGTGGTTTTTGCGTTCTGCGTCTTATAGCCAACATTAACATTAAATTTTACCTTTCGGGTTTTTCCAAACCTAAAGCTCAAATTTGGATTGGTAAATAACTGAGGCTGATATTTTGTTTGCTCCTCTTTATCCTGAAAAAAGAAAAAGCCCAACCCAGCGTTAAACCCAATAACAGTGTCTACATTTTTACCATTAAATAATGTTGTTTTTAAAGCGACGCCAATTGGGTTAATTGTAAAATACTCATACTTATCATATCCTAAAACAATACCCGCTTCAATGTTATAATCTTTAATAAACACACCGCTATAATGTTGAAGTCCTATGTCCGAGTTATTTTGCCCCAATAAAAATCCAACAGTTGTTTCGTTTTTAACTTTTAAAGAATCTTGGGCAATACAGTTATTTATTATGATTAAACTACTGCCGAGCCATACCAGTAAAAACCGCATTAAAAAATTATATCTAAACTAATGCGACTGAGTAATTTAGACGAGGCAGTGCCAGGGTAAGTATATTGATAAATCCCATCATCGCCAGTAATGATAATGGAGTTTGGCCCGGCAATTACATCAGTAGACTTTACAGTTTTATTGAATTCGATCAAGTTATTCCCAATTTTTAGAACATCGCTTTTATCAAAGGTTTTAAAGCCATTTA
>DASSWV010000542.1:0-2676 GCA_035704545.1 Pelobium sp. | reverse complement strand
CACATGAAAGTCTCGGAAAAACAATAAATAAGTTGAATAAACTCTCGACTACGCCCTTTGCTAAGAAGGAGGTGCTTTTACCCTCTTTACCTGTACCGCAAAGTTCTCATGTCGAAAAGAAGGTCAACATTGGTCTGTGCTTCTGCTGGATCGATGGAAAACTTTGCAATTTTAAATATTCTACTATATGTCAAATGGTTATCAGTTAATAACATCCAAAATTCACTTTAAGTAGCATCCGAGTTTGCTTGTAGTGTTATTTTTTATTGTTGATTATTCAAATTTCCGTTTTGACCAATTGTTACAATATAATTTTGATAAGTGATGTTGTTAATTAGACGCCACTAACACTGTTACAGGAAAAACTTTTGCCTCGCCCAATCATATACACAAATGCTTAAGCCTGGACAGAAACTATGCCTACCTAAACTTAATTCACAACTTATTCACTATCAATAATAATAGCCGAAAAATTATTGGGATTCAAAATATATATTTATACCTTTGCAGTCCCCAAAGCGGGAAAAAAGGAGACTAATTAATTAATGGCAAAAAAACAAGTAGCAGAGAAGGAGTTACAAGCTAAACAAGCAGAACTTCAAGACACTGAAAAAAAAGTGAAAGAGGTATACGAATCAGAAGCTGATTCTATATCTATCGACGACATCAAGTCAAAGTCAAAAATAGCTGATCCTGAGGATTTTGATTGGGATGCAGACGAAAAAATGTTCGGTAATTACAGTAAAGCTGAACGTGAAAAAATGGAAGAAATGTACTCTGGTACATTCAATTCTGTTACAAAAGGAGAAATCGTTTCTGGTGTTGTGGTAACTATCAACAGTAAAGACGTAGTATTAAACATCGGATTTAAATCTGACGGTTTAGTAGCTGTAAACGAATTCCGCGATATGCCAGACCTTAAAAAAGGTGACAGCGTTGATGTTTTCGTTGAACAAAGAGAAGATGAAAATGGACAATTAATTTTATCTCGTAAAAGAGCTAAAACTCAACGTTCATGGGAAATGATTAATGAAGCCTTAGAAAATGACACGATCATTAACGGTTTTGTGAAGAGCAGAACTAAAGGTGGATTAATTGTAGATATTATTGGTGTTGAGGCTTTCCTTCCAGGATCTCAAATCGACATCAAACCTATTAGAGATTACGACATTTACGTTGGTAAAACAATGGAATTCAAGGTTGTAAAAATCAACCACGAATTCAAAAACGTTGTAGTATCTCACAAAGTACTTATTGAGGACGATTTAGAATCACAAAAAGTGGAAATCGTTTCTAAACTTGAAAAAGGACAAGTATTAGAAGGAACTGTTAAAAACATTACTGATTTCGGTGTATTCATCGATTTAGGTGGAGTTGATGGTTTATTGCACATCACAGATATTTCTTGGGGACGTATTGAGCATCCAAGAGAGGTACTATCTTTAGATGAGAAAGTTAACGTTGTTGTTCTTGACTTTGATGATGAGAAAAAACGTATTGCTTTAGGTTTAAAACAACTTTCTGCTCATCCTTGGGAATCTTTAGATACTGATTTAGCTATCGGATCTAATGTTAAAGGTAGGATTGTAACTGTTGCAGATTACGGTGCTTTCTTAGAAATCATCCCTGGAGTAGAAGGATTAATTCACGTATCTGAAATGTCATGGTCTCAAAACTTGCGTAACCCACAAGAGTTTATGAAAACTGGTGACGAAGTTGAAGCTGTAGTTTTAACTTTAGACAGAGACGAACGCAAAATGTCTTTAGGTATTAAGCAATTAACACCAGATCCATGGGAGAAAGCAGCAGCTAGCTACCCTATTGGAAGCAAACACAAAGCTGTAGTTAAAAACATGACTAACTTTGGAGTGTTTGTTGAGATTGAAGAAGGAATTGATGGTTTAATCCACATTTCTGACCTTTCTTGGTCTAAAAAAGTAAACCACCCTAACGAATTCACTAAAGTTGGTGAAGAATTAGACGTTGTTGTTTTAGAATTAGACGTTGACAACCGCAAATTAAGCCTAGGTCACAAGCAATTAGAAGAAAACCCTTGGGAAACTTTTGAAACAATCTTCACACTGGATTCTATCCACGAAGGTACTGTTACTAAAGTAACTGATAAAGGTGCTATCATTGCTTTACCTTACGGTGTTGAAGGATTTGTTCCTACAAAACACTTAGCTAAAGAAGACGGCACAGTTCTTAAAGCTGACGAAACTGCTGATTTCAAAATCATTGAATTCAACAAAGATTCTAAGCGTATTGTAGTTTCTCACGCTCGTATTTGGGAACAAGTAAAAGCTGAGGAAGTTGCAGAAGAAAGAGCTGCTAAGAAAAAAGAAGCTACTGCGGCAAACGCATCAGTTAAAAAAGTTAAAGATTCTGTAGAGAAATCTACTTTAGGAGACTTAGACGTACTATCTCAACTTAAAGACAAGTTAGAAGGTGACGCTAAAAAAGCTGCTAAGAAAAAAGAAGAAGCTAAATAATTTATAAGCTAACATAAATACAAAGAGCAGGTAATTATTTATCTGCTCTTTTTTTGTGTCTAATTATTTTAAACCGATATTTCAACCACCAAACTTAAATATGATGAAGAAAACCTTATTGTTACTGATAATATCCAGCTGTATGTTTACAGCTTTTTCGCAGGAAGACAAACACTCAGCTGAA
>DASSWV010000427.1:0-9676 GCA_035704545.1 Pelobium sp. | reverse complement strand
ATATCTTTCCAGCCAGAGGATTATTCATTTATAAACGGAGTAAAAGTTGACCTGAATAACACCAAAGATGTCACCTCCTCCAAACGTATCCTACGGAAGTTAAAGATCGCATTCGAAAAGCGAAGCCGAGAGGTCAAAATCTTAAAGCAACACATTGCCGAATGCAAAACACCTTTTGTGGTTATGGGAGATTTTAACGATACACCAGCATCATATACACTTGCGCAAATGAGCAAAGGTTTAAAGAATGCTTTTCAGGAAAAAGGATCGGGATTAGCAAAAACATATAATGGCGCTTTCCCGAATTTTCAGATTGATTATGTTTTAGCCTCGCCCGAGTTTTGCGTGGAAACCTATAAAATTGTAAAAAAAGATTATTCGGACCATTATCCGATAAAAGTCAGTTTGTCTTTAACTCAATAATCACAGGAAAATCTGGAAAATCAAAAAGCTTTAACAGATTTAGTTAAGATGATGTAGGTTATTAATATTCAGCAAATCTCTTTTAGTTTTACGTCTTTAGCTTTTAGCTTTATTTATTATTCAAATCGCACCAAATTTTATAATTTGCACCATGTCTCCAACACTTAGCATATACAATACACTCAGCCGGAAAAAAGAAGAGTTTAAAGCTTTAAATGCTCCCTTTGTGGGGATGTATGTTTGCGGTCCAACAGTTTATAGCGATGTGCATTTGGGCAACTGCCGTACTTTTATTTCTTTCGATATTATTTATAGATACCTCACTTATTTAGGATATAAAGTGCGTTATGTGCGCAACATTACCGATGCAGGGCATTTAGAAAGTGATGGCGATGTGGGAGAAGATAAAATTTCTAAGAAAGCCAAACTTGCAGAAGTGGAGCCAATGGAGATTGTACAGAAATACAGCGTGGATTTTCACCAGGTAATGCAAACTTTTAATGTTTTGCCTCCAAGTATTGAGCCTACCGCAACCGGTCATATTATTGAGCAAATTGAATTGGTAAAAACCATTTTGGCTACCGGTTTGGCTTATGAAGTTAACGGAACGGTTTATTTTGATGTTGAAAAGTACAACCAAAAAGAAAATTACGGTGCATTAAGCAACCGAAAGCTAGAAGACTTACTAAACAACACCCGTGATTTGGGCGGACAAAATGAAAAACGCGGAGCTTTGGATTTTGCGCTATGGATCAAAGCAAAACCAGAACATTTAATGCAATGGCCTTCACCTTGGGGCAACGGATTTCCGGGTTGGCATTTAGAATGTTCAGCAATGAGCAATAAGTATTTAGGAAGCAAATTTGATATTCACGGTGGCGGAATGGATTTAGCGCCAACACACCATACTAACGAGATTGCGCAAAATGTGGCCGCTTGCGGCACACAACCTGCAAATTATTGGATACACACCAATATGCTTACTGTAAATGGGCAAAAAATGTCGAAATCTTTAAACAATAGTTTTTTACCTCGGGAGCTTTTTTCTGGCGATCATCAACTGTTAAACAAAGGCCACAGCCCAATGGTGGTACGGTTTTTTATGTTGCAGGCGCATTACCGTAGCACTTTAGATTTTTCCAATGAAGCGTTAGATGCCAGTGAAAAAGGATTTAAGCGTTTAATGTATGCCATTTCTTTATTGGATAAATTGAAGACCGTTGCAACATCAGATGTGGATGTCAAAGGAATTGAAGCAAAATTCAAAGCTGCAATGGATGATGATTTCAACAGCCCCGTTTTAATTGCCGAGCTATTTGATGTTGCCAGAATCATCAACTCCATCCATGATGGTAAAATGCAAATCAATCAAGAAGATTTAGAGACATTAAAAACGTTGCTTCGGGCTTTTATTGAAGATGTTTTAGGTTTAAAAAACGATATTCAAGCTACGGATGACTTAGAACCGGTAATGGATTTTATTTTGAACATCCGTACAGAAGCAAAAGCAAACAAAGACTACCTTACTTCAGATAAAATACGCATCGGCTTAAATGAAATAGGTTTTGATGTAAAAGACGGTAAAGAAGGCAGTACGTGGTCTAAAAGATAAATTGTGAATAGCGGCGGGGTTTACTAAAGCTATTCAGAAAATATAAATGCATGGATGGAATAAAACGATGCCACTGGTGCGGAAACGACGAATTGTACACCAAATACCAAGATGAAGAATGGGGGAAGGAAGTACACGACGATAAAATACTCTTTGAGTTTTTGATATTAGAAGCCGCCCAGGCTGGACTAAGCTGGATTACCATTTTGCGTAAACGCGAGAACTATCGCCGTCTTTTCGCAAATTTTGACGCAGAAAAAGTCGCAAATTTTACTCAAGAAGATATTGAGCGAATATTGTTAGATCCAGGAATCATCCGTAACCGTTTAAAAGTAGTTTCAGCGGTAAGTAACGCAAAGCTTTTTTTAAAAGTACAGCAAGAATTTGGTTCCTTTGATGCTTATTTGTACTCGTTTATGCCAAACGGAAAGCCCATCAAAAATCAAATCACTGATAGTAAACAAACCCCAGCTACCAGTACTATTTCTGATGCAATTGCGAAGGATATGAAAAAACGTGGATTTAAATTCTTTGGCTCAACCATTTGTTATGCCCATATGCAAGCAACCGGAATGGTAAATGACCATGCCTTGGATTGTAGTTTTAGATAGATCATGAGTCATTCCGAACGAGGAACGAGGAGGAATCTGCAAGCGATGAAAAGCTGAACCCTTTCTTTAACTCACAGTCTCTAAACTTGAGTTTTGTTCAAGGAGTTGGAACAGTGCAGGGAAAACGGAATTTACAGACCTCTCCTGTATTCGAGTTCGTTGATTTAACATAGTGAAAAACCAAAATCATAACTAAATCATCTAATATAAATTTTAATTTAGACAATCGAATCAATCGTTCATTACCTAATGAAAATTTTATACGCCATACAAGGTACCGGAAACGGACATATTAGCCGAGCAAGAGAAATTGTCCCCTTATTACAAAAGCATGGTGAGTTAGATTTACTGATTAGTGGATCGCAGGCAGATGTATCTCTAAAAGAATTTGTAAAATATAATTTCCACGGGTTCAGCTATGTTTTCGGAAAAAAAGGAGGCATAGATTTTTGGAAAACCTTTAAGGAGATGAACTTGAAGCAGTTTTTAAAAGATATGCGAAGTGTCCCTTTTATAGATTACGATTTAATCATCAACGATTTTGAACCGATTACCGCTTGGGCTTGTAAACTCAACAATATAAAAAGCGTATCGTTAAGTCACCAAGCATCATTTTTATCGCCTTTAACCCCCCGGCCAGCCAAGCGTGAAAAGCATGCAGAATTTATTTTAAAATACTATGCACCCACAACTCATCATGTTGGTTTCCATTTTAAGGCTTATGACAGTTTTATCCATACGCCGGTAATTCGCCAAGAAATAAGAGCATTAAATCCAGAAAACCACGGTTATTATACCGTTTATTTACCCGCTGTTGATGATAAATTAATTGTAAAATATCTCCATCACTTGCCAGATGTTAAGTGGCAAGTTTTTAGTAAACATCAGCAAACACCCTATGAGTATAATAACGTTGTGGTACAACATATCAACAACGAAAACTTTAACAAAAGTTTAGAAAACTGTGCCGGTTTATTTACAGGCGGTGGCTTTGAAGGGCCTTCAGAAGCACTTTATTTAGGGAAAAAAGTGCTTTTAATGCCGATGAAAAATCAATTTGAACAAACCTGCAACGCTGCCGCTGCTGAAGAGCTGGGCTTACCTATTGTGAAGCAAATTGATGCTAACTTAGTAGCCACCTTGCGGAAATGGGTGGATAGTGATGAAAAAATACAGATCGACTTTCCCGATGAAACCGAACAGATTGTAAACGATTTGATCAACAATTTCCGTAAAAGCTGACTCTGCCTTCGTATAAGTCGCAATAGTTGAAAAAGATGTTAAATGATTCTCCATTACGTTACCCATATCTATTTCAAATTTTTAAATGTTCTTTATTTGAGCGCTTTTAGAAAGTGGTTTTTCTTTGAATTACTGCCTTTATCAGGAAATTAAGGCTGTTAAACCTACTACTCTTTATCCTACCCTAACCCACTTCTCCTTCCGTCAACCGCTTTCTTTACAACGATTCTGTCGTTTTTCAAAGACTAAAAACCTCTCAAAAAATTAGTATCAAGCATATTTCAAACCTTTTTTGCGCTCAAAAAATAAAAATGGCAGTCCCCATTTTCTTAAAATTTTGAATAATATCATTAAATAGCGCTCTTTTTTACCAAGTTTATAATTTTCAAGTTAAAACAACTTTATTTGTTGCCAGCATTGAATTTCATAAAAAGAAATACTAATTTAAAGGACATAAAAATAATCATGAACGTTTTACACTTAAGCGCAGAGTGCTATCCCGTTGCCAAAGCCGGAGGTTTAGGAGATGTGGTAGGTGCTTTGCCAAAATATCAGGTTGAATTAGGAATGAATGCAATGGTTGCAATGCCTTTTTACGACAGAAAATTTACACAGACCCATGACTTTGATTGTGTATATGAAAGCTCCTCAAAATTAGGCTATAGAAGTTTTGATTTCCAAGTGCTCAAAGAAAAAGACAACACTTTAGGTTTCGAATTATACTTGGTCAAAATCCCAGATTTGCTGGATCGTTCAGAAATTTACTCGTACCCAGATGAAACTGAACAATTTGTAGCATTTCAATTGGCCGTTTTAGACTGGGTTATTGGATCTAGCAAACCTGTAGATGTTTTCCATTGTCATGATCATCATACAGGGTTAATCCCATTTCTAGTACGATACTCCAAAAAATACAATAGCTTAGCAACCACTCCGACCGTTTTCACCATCCATAACGGGCAATACCAAGGTTGGATGGGCTGGGAAAAATTCCATTATTTACCCGAAGTTGATGCCATCCACGGCGGAATGCTAGAGTGGAACAATTGCATTAACCCACTGGCGACAGCCATTAAATGCTGCTGGAAATACACCACCGTTTCTCCAAGTTATTTAGAAGAATTAACGTATAACTCAAACGGTCTTGAGTTTTTATTTGAACTAGAGCCACAAAAAGGAATGGGGATATTGAATGGGATAGACGTTGATGTTTGGAACCCGAAAACCGACCCAATGCTCACGCATAATTACCAGCGAACAACAGTTAAAGATGGCAAAGAGCTCAAAAAACAAGAGATCTGTAAAACCTTTAATCTTGATCCAAGCAAACCTTTATTCACCTTTATTGGTCGTTTAGTAATTGAAAAAGGAGCTGATAAATTAGTAGAATTGATTAAAGAAATATTCTTGCGCCACCAGTGCGAAGTCAATTTCTTGATTTTAGGCTCCGGAGAAAAAAACATTGAGGGGGATTTAAAAGAGCTACAAACTTATTTACGCAACTACAATTGCTATATTGGTTATGATGAAACCTTGTCTCACCAGATTTACGGAAGCGCCGATTTTATTCTGATGCCTTCAAGGGTTGAGCCTTGCGGACTAAACCAGTTGTATTCATTACGTTACGGCACTATACCGATAGTGAGATCCACCGGAGGTTTAAAAGATACGGTAGTGGATATTAACACCTCAAACGGTTATGGTATCAGATTTGATAACTTAGAGGTAATGGAAATGGTTCATGCAATTGACCGAGCCATTCAATTATATCATGAGTCAAAATATCTAAATCAGATCCGTAAAAAAATGATGGATTTAGATTTCTCTTGGACTAAATCTGCCAAAGATTATTACGAATTATATAAAAGCTTAAATTAAAAAAATATGTTAGATTCTAAAGTTATCTCCATTATTCTTGGTGGCGGTCAAGGCTCCAGATTATCTCCTTTAACCGCAACCCGCTCTAAACCGGCAGTTCCAATAGCCGGAAAATACCGTTTAGTTGACATTCCTATTTCAAACTGTTTAAACTCGGGTTTAAGAAGAATGTTTGTACTTACGCAGTTTAATTCGGCTTCGTTAAACAAGCACATCAAGAACACCTATAACTTTAGTTTTTTTACAAATGCATTTGTTGATATCCTTGCCGCAGAACAAACTCCCGGTAACGAAGGCTGGTACCAAGGAACTGCTGATGCCGTTCGCCAAAGTTTGCACCATTTAAAACAACACGATTTTGAGTATGTGTTGATTCTTTCGGGAGATCAACTTTATCAGATGGATTTTAGCGACATGATTAAAAACCATGTTGACAAAGGTGCAGAAATTACCATTGCTACCATTCCGGTAAATGCAAAAGACGGTACTAGTTTCGGTATTTTAAAAGCTGATAGCGATTTATCAATCACTTCTTTTATCGAAAAACCAAATTCAGAAAAAATTATTGGTTGGGAATCTGAAGTGGGTCCAGAGATGGAAGCGGTAGGTCGTAATTACCTAGCTTCAATGGGTATTTATCTTTTTAACAAAGATATTTTGATAAAAATGTTAGAGGGCGACCGTCATGATTTTGGAAAACAAATTATCCCAGATGCGGTTGGCGTTAACAAAATCATCAGCTACCAATATGAAGGTTACTGGACAGATATTGGTAACATCGATTCGTTTTTTGAAGCTAATTTAGGTTTAACCGATGATGTACCAGAGTTTAATTTATTCGCAAAACATTCAATATACTCAAGGGCGAGAATGTTGCCACCTAGTAAAATTGGAGGAACACGGTTAGAAAGCGTTGTGATTGCTGATGGTTGCATCATTAACGCAGAGGAAGTTAAACGTTCTGTAATTGGTATTAGATCTAGAATTGGTAAGGGAACTAAGGTAAGTAATTGTTACATTATGGGAAGCGATTATTACCAAACCATAGAAGAATTGAACGGGGTTGCAACTGCACATAGGCCTTTAACTGGCATTGGCGAGAACTGTAATATTGACACCGCTATTTTAGATAAGAACTGTTACATTGGTAATAATGTAACCATAAAAGGCGGCCATCATTTAGAAGATTCTGATTGCGCAACACATACAGTAAAAGAGGGTATTATTGTAATTAAAAAGAACGCAGTAATCCCGGATGGCACTGTGATTGGGTAATTTATTTAATTAAAGAATTTTAAAGAGCTTTCGGCGTTTTCTGAAAGCTCTTTTTTATTAAGTCGCTTGTTTAGATTTGTTTTCAAACATATCATGTAATTTTCCGATTAAAATACTTAAAATTGGGCAATCAAATCTTAAGAAACCAAACATGAAAAAATTATTAAAGCTAACCATTATGCTACTGTTCCTAGGTATAATTAATGCAAAAGCCCAAGACAAAATTTACAAAACAACCGGAGAAGTTTTAGAAACCAAGGTACTAGAAATTGGATCTACGGAAATAAAGTACAAGGTTTTTGCCAACCTTAATGGCCCCACTTATAGCATACCAAAAAACCAAGTGTTAAAAATTACTTACGAGAATGGCACAACAGAAAACATTCAGCATAGCCCTGCGGTATCCGAAAGCATTACAACCAAAAGAGCGCAAAATATTTATGTAGAATTAGGAGCACAAGGCTTACTTTTTAGCGCTAATTACGACACTCGATTTGGAAAAACCAGAAACGGAATTGGTGGTAGAATAGGGTTTGGAGCAATTGGAGGCGATGGTGCAACAGTTGTGACAGTTCCGGTTTCGCTAAATTACTTACTGGGTGAAGGAAAAAACTTTTTTGAGATAGGCTTAGGTGCAACTTATGCAAGCTTAGCATCAGACGATGATAGCTTTTTAGGAAGCGGGGATACCGTTATTGGCACTATGGCGTTTATGTACAGGTTACAGCCTGTGAACAGTGGCTTTTCCTTTAGAGGAGGTTTTACTCCAATTTTTACCAGCGATGGCTTTATCCCATATTTTGCCGGAATTAGCTTAGGCTATACATTTTAAACACATTTCATACAATAAAAGCCGTTGAACGAAGGTTCAATGGCTTTTTTGTATCTGGTTAGTCTACAAAATTCTATTTGCGCACCTTAATCACCATTTTCTTTACCTCACCATCGGCAATCATTGGAGCGTGTACATCTTCCGGAAAGAAAACCACAAACTGATTATCGTTTAGCGTGAAGTGCATGGTTGGCTTATCATTGAAAAACAAAACATCTTTCTCTGGGTTGTAATCGCCTTTTTGCTCTTTGCACTCGTTTCTGGTTTTCCAACCAATGTTTTCTGTACCACGGATACAAACCTGGATGTCAATGTTTTTATTGTGGCACTCAAATTTAGCTTCAGACTCTTCTGCTGTCATTCCTGCTTTATCAGAAACGATTGCAAGTAAACCATCTGCAATTTCGTATTTGCCAACTTCAATTGTTGCTAAATCTGTTGCTTTAATGTATTCGAAAGCCTGTGCAAATAAGGGGTGAATTCCTGTGTATTTGTCTGCGTTTGCTAAAGTATCTATGATCATTTTTTAGGTTGTTAGGTGGTTGGTTAGTTAGGTTGTTAGGGTATTTGCGTTGTGGTAAATTAGTTTGTTGGTCTTACATTATGGTAAGGCTAGTTCTTTTCTTTCCTTAGTTCCATATTTCATTCATCTCTGTTAATATGATTGGTTTTCCGTCGGTAACTACAATAGTATGCTCATGTTGTGCCATAAAACCACCCTTGTTTCCAACCATTGTCCAGCCATCTTGTAGTGTTTCAGCAATTGTAGAACTGGTTGAAATAAATGTCTCGACCGCAACTACTGAATTTTTCCTAAATCTTGCTAGATTGAATCGGTCTTTGTAGTTTGCTATTTCGTGTGGTTCTTCGTGTAAACTTCTACCTACACCATGGCCTGTAAGGTTTTTAATTACTTTGTAACCAAGCTTCTTAGCTTCAGTCTCCATTAAAAATCCTATATCAGAAACTCGAACTCCGCCTTTTATATTAAAAATTGCCTTATGTAAAATTTGTTTTGACGCTTCAATCAAGTTTTGGTGTTGGCTTACATCTTCTCCTAAAACAAAGGATCCTCCATTGTCCGACCAAAAGCCATTCAATTCTGCGGATACGTCGATATTTATTAAATCGCCTTCTTTAAGTATTCTTTTATCAGATGGTATGCCATGGCAAAACTCATTCCCTACACTTATACATGTAAAACCCGGAAAGTTATAAGTTAGATATGGTGCTGATTTAGCGCCCATGTCATTAAGAATTTGCCCACCGTAGTCATCTAACTGCTTTGTTGATATACCCGGTTTGGCAAATTTTCTCATTTCTTTTAAAGTAATGGCAACGGCTTCACTCGCTTTTTGCATTCCAACTAATTCAGACGGATTCGTGATTGACATATTTCTCTTTTTTTCATAATTACCAAAAAAAGTCCATGAAATCAATATTGACCATGGACTTTTTTTGCGTTAACGATAGAAGTGGCATCCTTTTTTTGTCCTTCGACTTCGCTCAGGACGACAAAAAAAGATATAACGGATAGCGTGTTAAAACGCCCAAATCATTTTCTATCTATCTCGATAAGTCCATGGACAATCGACCATCGTCTATGGGCTATCAAAAATCTATCTTTGAACTCTACCAGAACCGTCTCCGCCTACTAATCCTTCCACTTCTGAACGGGTAGCATGGTTTAAATCTCCTGGAATTGTATGTTTTAATGCAGATGCCGCAACGCCAAACTCAGCAGCGTCTTTCAATGATTTTCCGCTTACTAGGCCAAAAATGAAACCACTTGCAAATGAATCG
>DASSWV010000549.1:0-3579 GCA_035704545.1 Pelobium sp. | reverse complement strand
GAGCCTGTTTAAAATTTATCTAATAATTTGTTTATGCTTACCGCCAACCGCCGGTCAGGCTTTTTTGGCTGCAACTTCGTTAAATTTTTCGAGATAGCTTCCGGCTATTTCTACAAAATTAGCCTTGTTTCGCTCAAAAATAACCCATAAACATTTTTACAATACAAATTTAAACAAGCTCCTAAGCAAAATTGAGGTTTTTTTTGAGAAGAGCGGTTTTTTAACGAAAATTAACGTTTGATAAAAAATGACTATGGGTGTCGGTATTAATTGAGACTGTTATTGGAGCTGATAAGGGGAGCCGACTTCTTTGTTAGCTAAATTTTTCCATTTCATATTTGGAAATTTCCTTGCTCATTTATTTAACAATAACACCTGGTTCTAAACACCCAAAATTAATTCAAATAATCCTTATCCTCCTCACTCAAATCACGTTTCTGTTTAGTTTCAGAATACTGATTTCCTTCCGGCTGGTGTACTTCAAACGGGATACTGCTAACTGCACTTTCTGCCAATTTCTTTTTACGTGGCCTTGCCACCATCACTCCCAAAATAAACCCGAAAACGGTAACCACCAACATCATCACTAATTTAGCAACCATGAATTCCATCCACAATATATTAAAAGCCACTGGCTCTAAATTCTGCATAAAAATAACCGTGATGGCCACCGATAGAAAAATAATTAAGTAAGTTTTAAAGCTCATGGGTTAGTAGTTAAAGTTGAAACTAAACTCTAATATCGGTTTTTTTGTGTTGTTTTCAGTAGGCATGATGATTTTACTGCCTAATTCAAATTGTGGCAGATAATATCTAAACAAATTAAAATCAGCGCTGAGCGAAATGCCGTAACCACGTAAACCGTTCCCTGCGTTAATATTCTCAAAATCTGTAAAAAAGCCACCTTTAAATCGCTTAATGTAGGCAATTGGTCCTAATTCCCAATCGGGGTAGGCAATTGGAAAACGGTAACTCAATAGCAATGTATTTTTCAGATTTACAATTCCTTTCATATTTGCCCAGCCACTTGCCCGTGGAATATCTGCACTGTACTGGTAAATACCATCGTTTTTTTGAAAATTTAAACTTGCTTTAAAGCTATGGTTTGCTAAAATCCCCGGAAAGTAAAACGCTGATTTTGCATTGAAATTGATGCCATTTAATTTGCTGTCGAACGGAAAGTGGTCAAAGTTGAATTCAAAGTTTTGTCCCCATTGAGGCGCTAAATCACGCACACTCCTCCGGCTATTTATGCCTGTGGTAAAGGTATAACCCATAGGGAATTTAATTTCGCGGTTAAAGTTTTCAGGATTTAGTGTTTCTTCATACCGATTGGTGTATGATGTAGAAACAGTAAAGTTGGTATAAAAACTTTTGTTGAGCCAATTTGCATAGGTTGGAATGCTGATGTTGAGCGATGTGTGATTCTCTCGCCAAGAAAAGGGAATAATAACGGGCGCTTGTTCAGTTCCGGTGTTTACGTAAGCTTGGTTAGCCCTGTTTTTATAACTGATCCCTAGTTTCGGATAAAATTTTTGATAGGTAAAACTTGCATTGTACTCACTTTTATTCAGCGCATTATTGAAAACATAACCCACGGAAGCCGCCGCAGTGTTTAGTTTGTTGTTAGAAATTAGATTGACTCCAAAATCGTAACTGTTGTCAAAGGCGCTTTCTTCCAAGATGAGTCTAGCGCTGTGGAAATAAAAAAGATGGTTGAGTTCTCTGTATTTTTCACTTTTGTATGGAACAGAATCAACATTTTGAAAAATATTTGGATGATTTTCCTGCGCTATAAGGGGCTCAAAATAATTTACGAAGGTATCGGGTTCTTTTTTTTGCAAAATTGATTTGGCGAGGCTTAAATCGACCGACGCGAGATTGTATCCGTTTGAAGTGTATGTGCTAAAGTATAGTTTGCCGTTTGTGAGACTAGGGTAATTTGCGCCGAACGGAACTTTAGTGAGCTGACTGATCGCTTTAGATTTTGGATCTAAAAGGTAAATGTTTTCGATGCCATTGTAATGTGCTTTGTAAACTATTTGTTTTCCGTAAAATGTAGGTCTAGCGATCATTTCTCTTTGCGGAGATAAGAGCTCGTTCAAGGTGTTATTGTGGTAATGGAGCAAGGTTTTTCCATTTGCTGATACGGCGGTAACTATCACCTCAGTTCCATCTGCATTGTAGGATGGAGTTTGTAAGGTGTGATTTTTTGGGTTTGGATAGCTGCGCAAAACCTCTCCGGAAGTTGCATCCAGCTCTACCAAAGAAAAGATGTTGTTGAGGCTTACGCTTACAGCAATTATTTTTTTAGCATCAGGCGATAGAGAAGGGGAGAATAACCTGGTTTTATGGCTCAGCTGTTTGAAAGTTTTGGTAGCTAAATTGTAGGTGCAAATTACACTGTAATTTCGTTGCTCGTACCTGCTGTCACTCCTGTATTCATCCCAAGTAATTAGACCATTCGAGTAGCTCAAATTAGGTTCTGTTTGACTGCCAATTTTCAGTACAGTTTTCTCGGTTTTATCCTTGTCAATAGTGATGATTTTTGTGGGTTCGGATAAGGAAGTTTTTAGACAAATTATTTGGCTTTCTTCCGTAAAATAAGGGAGCAAATAATTGCTCGGATTTTTAGGGTTAACATCATTTAATAGTTCGTAATTTTCGAAGGTCAATTTCCCCGACTGGTTTTTCCATAAACTGTCCATTTCTATCATTGTATTCCGATACAAATTTTTGGTGTTGGTGCCGGTAAACTTTTTTAGCGATGAACTAAAGTTGTAAGGACGGATGGGGAAATTTTTAATGCGTTCTAAAATTCTATCCAAAATTAACGGACCATTATCTCTTCTAATTTTTGTAGTCATGAAGTACCCGAGTGGATAATACCCCGGCGTAAAATTTTTGTAAGAGCCCAAGTAGTTTTTTGAATAACTGTAGTTTTCTCCGGAAAGTTCGTTGGTTCGCAAAACCATTTCAAAAATGGGTTGCCTTCCTCTGCCTGCTTCGGTTAGTACAGTCTCAATCCCAACGGCATCTCCTTCAAAAAACCAAGGTGGTAAGTTGATGCCAAATAGCGCAAGTTTCAATTCTTCAAAAAGCGGGGCGTTAAGGTTCGGGCCAATTTTGTCGAACTGAACTACATGCCTAAGTTCATGAACCGCTAGGCTGTTTAACCAATCTTGGGCATCAAATTCCTGACCGGGCATAGTGTAAAATTGTGAATGACGAGGAGCCATAGTTACAAAGCCATTTGAAACTACACCTTGGTTTTGTAGGATGATAGAAATTGGTTTTGGTTGGCGCCCCAAAGTTTTACTCACTTGTACAATAGCGGCTTCGAGGGTGTTTGCCATTCTCTGTGCTTCGTTCTCAAATAGGGTAGGGTAAATGATTTGAAAACGAGCCGTAGTGATTTGCTTAAATTTTACACTAGGTGGGTTTTGTCCGCCGTCAATAATCTGTGAAAAAGTACTACATGAAGTTATTATTAAATATATTGTAATTAATATATTGAATATTAATATTTTAAATATGGTATATGAAGTCATATAATGTTATTGCTAATTTTTTTAGTTT
>DASSWV010000372.1:0-4327 GCA_035704545.1 Pelobium sp. | reverse complement strand
GTTTAAATATATTTCCGTCCAGGCAGGGTCTTTCGCAGAAGATCCTGCGTTTTATACCCACAATCAAAATCTAATCTTTAAATTTGAAAAATGCAGATCAAAGATTTAACAAACTACCTCGAATCTATAGCGCCTTCAAATTATCAGGAGAGTTATGATAATTCGGGTTTAATTGTAGGCGATTACAACAAAACGATAAACAAAGCTCTGGTAAGTTTAGATTGTACAGAAGCAGTGGTTGACGAAGCCATAGCTACCGGTTGCGATATTGTAATTTCTCATCATCCGATTGTTTTTAAAGGCTTAAAAAAATTTAACGGAAGCAACTATGTGGAGCGGGTGGTAATGAAAGCCATTGCAAACAACATTGCACTTTACGCCATCCATACCAATTTAGATAGCATTGCAACCGGTGTTAATGCTAAAATTTGTGAGAAGATTGGTTTGAGCAACTGCAAAATCCTCACAGCTAAAAACGGGATTCTTAAAAAGCTTTGCTTTTTTGTGCCATTAGCTTCTGCTGAAGTGGTTAAAACCGCAATTTTTAACGCTGGTGCCGGCGAAATCGGCAATTATAGCAATTGCAGTTTTTCTGTAAATGGAGAAGGAACTTTTATGGCAAATGAAAATGCGAAACCTTTTGTAGGCGAGAAAAACCAAGTTCACACCGAAAAGGAGCAAAGAGTAGAAGTGGTTTATCCCGCTCATACGGAAACAAAAATTGTTAATGCGCTCTTGAGCGCTCATCCTTATGAAGAGGTCGCATATGACATGTATAGCCTGGACAATAAGCACCAAGAAGTGGGGGCGGGGATGGTTGGCGAATTAGCGGAAGAAATGGATGCCTTGGATTTTTTGCAACACCTAAAAACTTCGATGGATTTAACCGTAATACGACACACAAAAATTTTACCTACAAAAATAAAACGGGTAGCGGTTTGCGGTGGTTCCGGTAGTTTTTTATTAAAAAATGCGATTAGCGCAAATGCAGACGTTTTTGTAACCGCCGATTTTAAATATCACGAGTTTTTTGATGCCGAAGATAAACTCATTATCGCAGACATTGGACATTTTGAAAGTGAGCAATTTACACAAGAATTGCTATTGGATATTATTACGGAAAAATTTCCTAACTTTGCAATCCGTTTAACTGAAAATAATACAAACCCAATAAAATATTTGTCTTAATGGAACAAACCGTAGAACAAAAGCTTGAAGCTTTATACGAGCTACAGACCATCCACACCAAAGTTGATAAAATCCGTCAAACCCGTGGAGAGCTTCCAATGGAAGTAGCAGATTTAGAAGATGACGTTGCCGGGTTAGAAACTCGTATCCAAAAGATAAAGTCGGACTTAGATGATTTAGAAGATGCCATCGTTAATCGTAAAAATATGATTAAAGAATCTTTGGCATTGATTAAAAAATACGAGACTCAACAAAACAACGTAAAAAACAACCGTGAGTTTGAGGCCATTTCAAAAGAGATTGAGATCCAAGGATTAGACGTTCAGGTATCTGAAAAGAAAATCAAGGAGATTCAGTTTGAAATCAACAACAAAACAGAGGTTTACGACACCGCTTTAGTTGCTTTAGAAGAGCGTAAAAAAGATTTGGAAAGCAAAAGAACTGAGCTGGAAAACATTACTTCTGAAACTCAAAAAGAAGAAGAAGTTTTGGTGAAAGAAGCTGATCAGGCAGCTGAAAAAATTGATAATCGTTTAAAAATTGCTTACAACCGTTTGAGAAAAAACTTTAAAAATGGTTTAGCAGTAGTTACAATTGAGCGTGATTCATGTTCTGGTTGCTTCAATCAAATCCCGCCTCAGCGCCAATCCGATATACGTCAACGTAAAAAAGTTATCGTTTGCGAACACTGCGGTAGAATTTTAGTTGATGAAACTATGGCAGAAGAAATAAAAGGCACAGCAACAGTTTAATTTGGTATTTTTATTGTTGTTAAGGAAAACATCTTGAATATTCAAGATGTTTTTTCGTTTTAAAGAGAAATTTAAAAATTGATGGTAAAAAAAACATTTATAATTCTGGTTTTTATTTTGTGTAATTCGCTGGCTTCTAAAGCAGCGTTTGATTTTAACAGCAACTGCGTAAATGCTTACAATGCCATTTTTGATTTACGGATTAAGGATGCCGAAGTTTTAATTAAAAGAGAAAAAGCTCAGAATCCGCAAAATGCTATCCCCGTTTTACTAGATAATTATATTGATTTCTTCACGCTACTCTCCTCAGAAAACAAAGCGGATTACGAACGTTTAAAGGGCAGAAGAGATTCACGCCTTTCTTATTTGAGTAAGCAGGACCGTAACTCGCCTTATTATCTTTTTGCACAGGCCGAGGTTCTTTTACAGTGGGGCATGCTTAAAAGCAGGTTTCAGGATTTTATGTCCTCTGGCTTTGATGTTAAAAAGGCTGCTAATTTGCTTTCAGAAAATCAAAAAAAATATCCTTCCTTTTTGCCCAATAGAAAAAGCTCGGGCTTAATTGATGTGATACTAGGCTCCATTCCTTCAAACATGAAAGGAATTGCCAGTACATTCGGTTTTAGCGGAAACGCTGATAAGGGCATAAAAACCCTAGAGGGTTTAATGGTTTCTTTGCCAAAAACGGCTCATAGCTTTTACACAGACGAGGTGGTTTTCTTTTTGTGCTACATTGAAACCGATTTAGCACCCAACAAAAACAATTACCGCAAAACCATAGCTTATACCAATACCATGAGTGATAAAAGTTTGCTAAAGACTTATTTGCAAGCTTATGTTGCCAGCAGAAACGCCCATAACGATAGTGCGATTGCTTATTTGATGAAAAGACCAAAAGGCAGCAATTACCTTGATTTCCCTAAGCTGAATTACCTGTTGGGTGTGAGCAAGTTAAACCGGATGGATGCCGATGCAAATGTGTATTTGATCAATTACCTGAAAGAGTATAACGGGATTAATTTTGTGAAAGATGGATATTTGAAATTGGCTTATTATTATTATTTGAGGGGTGACAATAACCGGTACCAAGCTTTTTTAAAAATGGTAAAAACGCAGGGCGATTTATATGATGAGAAAGATAAGCAAGCGTTAAAAGAGGCGAACGATGCCGCACCAGATATTCATTTGCTAAAGGCAAGATTACAGTTTGATGGGGGTTACTTTAGCAAAGCCTTGCAAACGTTAGCCGCAAAAGATGTTGCTGATTTTAGGTTGCAACGCGATAAAATTGAGTTCTACTACCGTTTAGGCAGAATTTATGATGAACTTAATAGGGACGGCGAAGCCATCAGTAATTACCAAAAAGCCATTCATACAGGTAAACCAACCAGTTATTATTTTGCTGCAAATGCAGCTTTAAACATTGGCTATATCTATGAAAATAAACACGATAAAGCCCGAGCCGCTAGTTTTTTTAGGCAAGCTATCGAGATGAAAGACCATGAATACGAAAACAGCATCGAGTCTAAGGCTAAAGATGGTTTAAAAAGAATCGGTTATTAATTTGTTGATTTAATTTAACGTTTCTAGTTCTTCTTCTATCAAGCTGATAACCAGTGCGATTTCTTTTTTAAGTAAAGCATGTAGGTTCTGTAACCGTTTTTCATCAATATCTTCTTGGTATTCTATCTCCCTGGATAAAACAGCTAAAGCATCTAAACCAGTTCCAGAAGCCGTACCAAATAGCTTATGTCCTAGCGCAGTAATTGATTTTAGGTCTGGTTTTTTTAGTATTTCTGTAAAATTAGTTTCTGCTTTTATAAGTTCTTGTATGGTTAAGCTTAAAACTAGTTTTACGCTTTGGCTATCATTACCCATAAAAAGTTTTAGTTTCTCATTATCAAAATGAGACGCTTTAACTTCCTGTTCGGCTTCCTTAATTATTGGTAGGGTGTTTTTAGTAAGCCACTTTGCAAAAAGAGCGGCTAAATCATCTTCAATAAAAGGTTTGGTAATAAAATCATCCATACCAATTTCTAGGCAACGTTCCTTCTCTCCTTTTATATTTCCGGCGGTTAGGGCAACAATTACAGTTTGATGCGCTTTGTTGTCTTTAGCCAGTGCTCTTATTTTTTTTGTTGCATCATATCCGTTCATTATTGGCATTTGCAAATCCATAAATATCAGATCAGGCCTTTGTATTTGATAGCTTTCTATGGCTTCTAAGCCGTTGTTTGCTTCAGAAATATGCGCATTTGGTAAAATCCGGGCGATAACAGTTTTAGCCAATAGTTTGTTAATTAGGTTGTCTTCAACAATTAAAATGTTGAATGCAAATTTATTATTGGTGTCTGCAATATTTATTTCTGCAGTAAGCGGTTCTTTTT
>DASSWV010000284.1:0-2423 GCA_035704545.1 Pelobium sp. | reverse complement strand
AATTAACGCCGTTGGTTTCATAAAAGTGATGGGTAAAGCCAACAAACTCATTATGGCTAAATAACCGCTCGCTCCACCATGTCCAACACTGGCATACAGAAAAGCGACTATCGGCAGTAGAATCAAAGGCGAAGTTAAAATCTCTGAAATTAACATAGCGAGTGCTTTTTTAACTGTTCATCTAAAAACTTCCAACAATCCATGTTGATGGTTTCAAAAATATCAACCAAGTTTTTTCCGTAAGGCGTTAGCAAGGTTCCGCCACCTTTTGCTCCGCCTATTTTAGTCTCTACAAGCGGTTGTTTAGCGGCTTTATTGATTTCATCAACTAACCGCCAAGCTTTTTGATAGGAGATATTGAGCTCTTTTGCGGCTTTGTTTAACGAGCCCGTTTCTGCTATTTTTTTAAGCAATTGCACTCGGCCTTCACCTAAAATAATTCCATCATCAGATTCTAGCCAGATTTTACTTTTTATCTTCAAAATAAATTCAATTCGTTATACTTTTGCGAATATAACGAAATTCAGGAATTTACCGAATAAGGTAGGTGTCTACTTTTGAACCTTTTTGCAATTCGTAGTTTCCTTCTGGCAGGTAAATTAAACAGTTAGCAAGCGCAAAAGTGTTGAGCATGGATGATTGTTGATGTGATAAAACCGCAACTTCGTCTTCGCAAAAGGTTGCTTTTAAAAACTGGCTTCTTGTATTGTCAACTTTTAAATGGTGGCTCAATTGCTTTTGAATTGTATGGGTTTCGGGAAGTGATTTTGAAGCGATAGCCCGCAAAATTGGTTCAACGTAGATATAGTAACAAGTTAAGCTAGCTGCCGGGTTTCCGGGCAGGGCGAAAATTAATTGATCCTGAATTTTGCCAACAAATAAGGGTTTACCGGGCTTTTGGTTCACTTTGTAAAACAACTTTTCTACTTGCAGCTCTTCCAACGCAGCTTTAACAAAATCATAGTTGCCCACAGAAATCCCTCCAGATATTAATAAAATATCGTTTTCTTTAAGTGCTTTAGCTATACTTTTTTTGGTATTGATAAAGTTGTCGTCTACCTCGTACGTATTAATTTTATCAAAATTGGCGTTCAACAAAGCTGCCTGTAACATGATGGAGTTACTTTCGTAAATTTTTCCAGGTGCTAATCCATGTCCGGGTTTTACCAATTCATTCCCTGTTACTAAAATCCCAACAATAGGTTTTTTATAAACGCTAACCGTAGTGATGCCCAATCCTGCCAAAAAGCCAATTGAAGCCGCATTTAGCAGGGTTCCTTTTGCAAGTGCAATTTCGTTAGCCTGTATCTGTTCAGCAATAGGTCTGATATTTTTGTTCAGTGCAACACTTTCGTTTAGTTGAAGGATTTCGTTAGCGATAGTTGTTTTCTCTATTTGGATAACCGTATTTGCAGAATTGGGGACTGCTGCACCGGTAAATATTTTAACCGCTTGCCCAGGTTTTAATTCAATTTTGTTTTCATCGCCAGCTTTAATTTCTCCAATGAGCTTATAAAATAAGGTGTCATGTAAACTTAAGGCATATCCATCCATTGCTGATTGCCTAAACGGAGGCATATTTATTGGCGAATAAATATCTTTTGCTAAAGTGTGATTTAACCCATCTAACAAAGAAACCTGTACTTCTTTGGAGGTTGGAATATGATTGTTAAGGATATTTTTTGCTTGCTTTACAGAGATCATCATTGAGTTTTGAACTCAAAACTAAGATAAAAAGGAAGAGCAAATAGTATATGATATTTTTTAAACCACATAGACATAGCTTTTAGCTATTCAAAACGCACATAAGTTTCGCTGAAGCGAAGTTTCAGTACCGTGTAATTTTAAAAAATTCTTTTTCCAACGGCAATATTCTGGTAAAAAGTCATTTGATAGCGGATATAATCTTGCAAGATAATGCCTATATGATGTTGCAGATTGTCCTCCATTAAGTATCTAAACCATATTGGCAAATCACAAAATTTTGTTAATAAGTTGGAGACGGTAAAAAAAAAGCTGCCTCGGTTTATTTTTGAGACAGCTTCTTTCTTTTGCTATTTAATTATAGCTAAGCAAGTTGTGCAACATTTAATTTTAAAAAGAAAGTTTCAAAATTAACTGTGTTTCCGCTTAACCAGTTCATTAAATTAAATATTCCGTTTTTCTCTTCCTTTTTACGATCCATCGTTTGCTGAATAAACTTCGCCATCACTACAGGTATAATTTGTTCGCTTAAACCTTTCGCATCTTTGATACTCAGATTAAAATACTTGTTCAAACGGTTTGCGTATTTATTAATCATAGACATTGTCAAATGCTGATAGTCTGTTTGTTTACCAGAGAAATAAGACATTAGATCGTTCGCTTTTCCATTATCAATTTGAGACTTCAATACATCAACAATAACGCCGGTTGCTTCATAC
>DASSWV010000244.1:0-4145 GCA_035704545.1 Pelobium sp. | reverse complement strand
AAAGCATTTTTTTCTAAATCCTCATTGCTTACATAAGGCATTAATTGCTCGTAACGTAAACCCAAAAGTTGTACACCTTTAAATTCTGCTGCAATTTCCCAAGGGATGATTTTATCTCCTCCGTTATAATCCTGAAAAGAAGCGTTTTTAGCATCGGCTTTAAAATGTTTGGCCACCAAATCTTTGGCTAAAACCACACTGATGGGTAAAAAAGTATATTGGTTAAAGGTTCTTATTTTTACATAATCGATATTTTCCCCAACCGCCAAAGCACAGTTTGATGGTAAAGTCCAAGGCGTGGTTGTCCAGGCAATAATACTGGTGTTTTCTTCCGGAGTTTCAAATAAAACATCAGAAAGTGGGTGAACTTGTGTGTTTCGCACTTTAAATTGCGCAACAATGGAAGTGTCTTTAACATCACGGTAAGTGCCGGGCTGGTTCAACTCATGAGAGCTTAAGCCCGTTCCCGCTGCCGGGGAATAGGGTTGAACAGTGTAGCCTTTGTATAAAAAACCTTTTTGGTGCAATTGTTTCAAAATCCACCAGAGCGATTCGATGTATTCGTTTTTGTAAGTAATATATGGGTCTTCCAGATCTACCCAGTAGCCCATTTTTTCTGTTAAATCATTCCAAAGATCGGTATAGCGCATTACCTCTTTACGGCAAGCATCGTTATAATCTTTTACAGAAATCTTTTTCCCGATGTCTTCTTTGGTAATGCCTAAAGATTTTTCAACCGCCAATTCAATGGGCAACCCATGCGTGTCCCAACCACCTTTACGGTTAACTTGAAAGCCTTTTAAGGTTTTGTATCTGCAAAAAATATCTTTGATCGCCCTCGCCATTACGTGGTGAATTCCCGGCATTCCGTTGGCGGAAGGTGGACCTTCATAAAATGTATAAGGTTTAGATGCTGGTCGGTTTTGAATACTTTTTTCAAAAATCTCGTTCTTCTTCCAATCCGCTAAAACTTCTTTCCCAACTTGCGATAAATCTAACTGCTTATATTCTTTATACATCTTTACGCTATCTCCAAAATTTAAGGTTGCAAATTTACGAAATCGTTTGGTAAATAAGATATTTTTAAACATTGCGGTATCAAATTTTAAACATAGTTGGTTGGGACTTAATTGATTTGGAAAAGTTAAAGGGTAAGCCGTTTAAAAAATATAAATGTATAGGAAGAAAATTTTAGGGCGTTTTAACAGGCTATCCGCTCATACGCCACAAGCATTACGCACTGGCCGGTATCCGCTACTATCCTTAACGCGGTTATTAAAGATATTTCGCAATCTTTTTTTAAAAATAAACTTGCCATAACGATGCGTTCTTTGCGTACGCAGTGGTTAAAAATTTATCAATATTGCCAAGAAAGATCTCTACAAACGTTTTTAGCGAAAAACAAAAACCGCAGAGAACACGGAGGACACAGAGCTTTATGGCAGTCAGATGGAAATTTACGTTATCACGAAATTTATGCGTAAAACAAACTATCCAGCTTTGTGTAAGCGTGGTTAAAATCCAATATTGATCTCTGTCAACTCTGTGAAAAATCTCCGTGAGTTTTGTGGTAAGAAGAAATTGGACACAAATTTGTATATTCAAAATAAAAAAGGAGGACTTATGTTAATGCTACGAAAATCAATCCCAACATTTAAAATAGGTTTAATAGTACTTGTTGCTGGTGGGGCATTATATTTCTACAGTGAAATTTACGGGAAATACGTATTGGGAGTTGGTATGATGTTGATATCCATAGCTTTGGTGCTTTATATTTTTTATATGTTTAAGCGCTACGGCGAGAAAAGTAAAGCGAAAACTGAGTAATCCTTCGGATTAATGTTAAGTTTCTTTGTTCTTTGAGTTCAACAAAATCGGTAAAAAAGTTAGACTAAAGATCATCGATGTTAATAAAGTAAAACTAAGAATGTGCCTAAAGCATCAGTTCCTCCAAACCTAGAGAACACAAATATTCCAATGCCTTAAACAATATTATTGCGCTATAAACCTATCTCTTTTGAGCTCTTATTCATAGCAAGATTCGCTTTCAGCGTGTTAAAGTTTTCTTTGAAATTCCGTAAGACCACACAAACAGATGTAACCTTTATTTTCAAGAATTGCGTATTTTAGGAGCATTTAGATGAAAAAACTGATTTTTATTCTTTGTTGTTTGTGCAGTTTTCAAGGAAAAGCTCAAAAGGTAGCCTTGGGTCAATGGCGAACGCATTTACCATACAACAATGCGTTATCAGTTGCTATCTCTGCAAATGAAATTTATTGTGCAACCACTGGCGGTTTGTTCACTGTGGACATTAAAAGTGGAGAAATCAACAAGTTATCAACCATCGACGGTTTGGCTGACACAAATACAAAGTTGGTTTCCTACGATACTGTAACTGAACAGTTTTTGGTTGCCTATCAAAACTCCAATCTCGATTTGATCAAAGATCAAAAGATTTATAACCTGCCCGAAATTTTTGACAAAACCGGTTTGGGAGACAAATCCATAAACGCCTTTACTTTTGACAATGCTTTTGCTTATTTGGCTTGCGGATTTGGAGTTGTGGTGTACGATTTAAATAAAAGAGAGGTAAAAGACACTTACTTTATAAGCGATAACTTAGCCGTTTTAAACGTTGCCATCATAGGTGAAAATATTTTCGCAAATACGGCAAATGGAGTTTTTGAATCTAACTTAAATAACGTTTTCATTTCCGGCTCAAACGGATGGAAAAAACAAGATGCAACGCAAAACTATCCGGCAGGCTTTTGCACTTCTTTAGTAAGTTTTAACAATAAGCTTTATGGTTTGTTTAGCGATGGTGTTTACCGTTTTGAGAATAACACTTGGCAACTGACACAGATTTTTCGCCCAAATGTTGATAGGTTAAAAGTAAGTGACAATCGCTTGCTTACAATTTCTTCATTTCGTGTAATTAGCTACGATTTGCAGGAAAACATTGTTAAAAACTTAAGTAACTCAACCTTGTTTAATAGCCTAAATGATGTGGTTTTGGGCTCAAATGAACTGTTTTATTTAGCGGATGGAGAAAAAGGCTTGGTAGCTCTCCAAGAAAATACGGACATTAATAACCTGATGCCAAACGGGCCAAATACGCCCCGGGTTCAGGAACTTAGATTTGTTGATGGTAAACTTTTTTTAGCACCCGGTGCAATTTCTGAGATTTATGCTCCGGCCTATTACAACGATGGCTTTTCTGTTTTAGAGAATAGCGAATGGAAAAGTTATAGTGATAAAAACAACAGTAATTTCAGTGGTGTTAGAGATATTGTAACCACCGCTTTTGATGCGAGTGCTAAAATTAGCTATCTAGGTTCATACGTAAATGGTGTATTAGCATTTGACGCTACTGGAGATTTAAAAACTTACAATCACAACAACAGCAGTCTGCAACTTACGTTGAATGATCCTACAAATATCCGCGTCAACGGTTTAGGCTTAGATAGTGAGAATAAGCTCTGGGTAACTCAGTATGGTGTTAACAAGCCTTTGTCGGTAAAAACCATCGACGGACAATGGACTTCCTACGCTTTTTCATCTGATTTACCTGATCCGTTTACCACTGTAACAGGTTTAATGATAGATGGCGAGGATAATAAATGGATGATGTTAAGGAATCAAGGCTTATTGATATTCGATGGTTCAAAAACCAGAAAATTAGGATTTAACGTAAATAACGGCGGATTGCCCGGAACCGATGTGAATGCTTTAGCTTTAGACAGAGAAGGAACAGTATGGATTGGTACAGATGCAGGCGTAGCGACGGTTTATAACCCAGCAGATTTGTTTTTTGGAGCAAATGTTGAAATCCCAAACCTGGTAGAAGGCGGTTTTTTAAAACCCTTGTTAACTGATCAAAACATCAACTGTATTGCGATTGATGGCGGAAATAGAAAGTGGATTGGTACAAACAACGGTGTTTGGCTTTTTAATGCTGAGGGTACTAGCCAAATCCTTTATTTTAACACAGAAAATAGTCCGCTTTTAGCGAATGAGGTTTTAAGCATCGCCATTGATGGAAACACTGGGGAAGTTTTTTTCGGGACAACCAACGGCATCATTTCGTATAAAGGCGATGCAACGGAGCCAGTAGTTAAAATGGATAAGATCGTTATTTATCCGA
>DASSWV010000131.1:0-5373 GCA_035704545.1 Pelobium sp. | reverse complement strand
TTTCAAACTTTTTGCAAGACGAGAAAGGGTTTATCTGGTTCGGTAATTTTAAAGGTTTAACCAGGTATGATGGGTATGAGTTCAAGAATTTTAAATTTAATTCAAAAGATACCAGCACACTTAGCCACAATAAAGTAAACGTAATTTTTCAGGATAGTGAGGGGAGAATGTGGGTAGGTACTGCCAATGGTTTAAACCTTTACAACAGAAAAAAGGAAAACTTTGAGCGTATTGATATTTTAAATATAAAAGGAGGCAGAAACTATATTTCCTCTATCGCAGAAGACAAAAATAAAAACATTTGGATAGGTACATTTGGAGGATTAAAAAAGCTCAATAAGGCTACTTTGCGTTTAGAAGATATCTCAAATTACGGAGACGCAAATGAAAGCAAAAGAATATTTTCTCTTTTTGTAGATCTAGATAATAAAATGTGGGTAGGCACCGGAAATAGTGTTTCGAAATATGACCCAGTAAAAAAAGTATCGATACCACTGCCCGAGGTGCTAACAAGCGGTCAAAATTTTGCCACAAATAAAATTCAGGTAATTAAAGAAGATAGCGCTGGAAGCTTATGGTTTGGCACCGAAATCTCTGGAGCATTTAAATACGATAAAAAAAACAACGAACTGATCAATTACTCATACTCTAAAACGAGTAATTCTATTGCTTCAAATTGGGTTAGAGATATTTTAATAGATAACCAGCAAATTTGGTTTGCCACACGTAACGGTGTTAGCATACTAAATACACAAACACAAAAATTTTCCAATTATGAAAACGACCCCACCAACGCAAATAGTTTAAGCGATAACACAATTTGGAGTTTTTTAAAAGATAAAGCTTCATGTATATGGATTGGAACTTTTTCTGGAGGAATCAATTTTTACCATAAAGGCAGTTCTAATTTTGAAAACATTGGCAATACAGCAGGCAAATCAATAAGCTTAAGCCACACACTTGTTGAAGCTATTACCGAGGATAAAGATGGAGCCATTTGGGTAGGTACTTTTGGTGGCGGATTAAATTATATTAACCGGGCCACTAATTTTAAAGAAGTTTTTACAATTAGAACTGAGGCTAGCGGGAGAACAGGAAATGCTGTAAGATCATTGTCTGATGATGGAAAAGGCAATTTGTGGGTTGGCACCATGAACGGTTTGGCAATATTTAATAAGCAAAGCGAAAGCTTTAAGTATTACAATTTCTTTAGCGATCAATACAGTAAGAGTGAAACTCCGATTTTATATATTTTACCCGATGGTGAAGGAGCCTGGTTGGGTACAGATGGCGGTGGGTTAAGGTATGTTTTGCCCAACGGAGAAACTACAGTTTTTAGGTATAAAACCCAGAATTTAACAGTAAAGGAGTTTTTATTTAATTTTAATTTAGAGCGAGATGCTATTTTAAGGTGGGCAATTCCAGAAGAATTTTTTGTAACCGGAAATGTGTTGTTTAAGGATGAGCTGGCAGATAATTTTGTAACTGCAATATTAAAGGATGACATTAACCACCTATGGTTAGGGACGCAGAACGGCCTCAATTATTATAACATAAGTGAAAACAAAATAGAGCGAACCTTTCAAAAAGTTGGAGATAGAAGAAATCAGCTTACCAACAGCAATGTAACCACACTTTTTAAAGATTCTAAAAAAAGGTTATGGATAGGGACAGAAGAAGGCGGTTTAAATTATTTTGATAAAACCTCAGGTAGTTTTTTCAGTATTGGGATAAAGCAAGGCTTAAAAGATGATGTAATTCATGCTGTGGTCGAGGATTTAAACGGAAATATTTGGATAAGTACAGATTTAGGGATATATAAAATTGAGTTCAGGAAATTTGAGCTTCCTTTTGTTAAAAAGGATTTAAAGATTACCCAATACACTGCTAACGATGGGCTAATCAGTAACCAGTTTTCCAATAATGCAGGTTTAACACTTAGTTCGGGCGAAATAGCCTTTGGTGGTATAAACGGATTATCAATTTTTTATCCTAATAAAATCTTAAAAAACACAATTATCCCTTCTGTAGTTATCACAAATTTTACAGTAAATAACAGAAACCTAGAGATAGGTAAAGCGGGTTCTCCTTTGTCAGTATCTATTGTAGAAACAGAAAGTATCACTTTAAAGCACTACCAATCCAATATTAGCATAAAGTATGCTGGGCTTAGCTTTATCAATCCCGAAAACAACGAGTACGCTTATCGTTTAATTGGTTTAGAGTCTGTAGATGACTGGCAAAACGTTGGAACTCAAAGAGTAGTTAATTTCGCTAACCTTGCCCCAGGTACGTATAATTTTTTGGTAAAAGCTTCAAATAATGATGGTGTTTGGGGCAACGATGTTAAAAGTTTGGAAATTATAATTCTTCCGCCGTGGTGGCTAACTTGGTGGGCTTATTTGATCTACGTGTTGATTTTCTGTGGCATAGCGTACGTAATTATTAATTTTTTAAGAAACAAAGAGGCACTCAAACGAAATTTATACATAGAGCATTTACAGAACGAAAGACAGAACGAGCTCTACCAAATGAAAATCAACTTCTTCACAAACATCTCTCACGAGCTACGCACTCCCTTAACTCTGATTTTGGGTCCGGTAGAAAAATTAATCCATGAGAACAAAGACATTAATACTTCCAAATCCTTAAATTCTATAAAATCTAACGCAGATAGGTTACTGAGTTTGGTGACCGAATTGTTGGATTTTAGAAAGGTAGAAGAAGGGCACATCAAGCTTTACTGGACTTATGAGGATATTGTGCCATTTTGTGAAGAAATGTTTAAATCATTTGAAGCTTTGGCGAGTTTTAAACGTATCAATTACAAATTTGAAGCACCTAAAAAACCACTTTACGTTTATTTCGATAATAGCCAGTTACAAAAGGTGGTTTTTAACCTGCTTTCTAACGCATTTAAGTTTACAAGTAACGGTGGTCAGGTAGTTTTAACCGTGGGTTTGAAAAAAAATGATCCAGCATTGGTGGAGATTTCGGTAAAGGATAATGGAAAAGGGATTCCTAAGGAACTGCAAGATAAGCTGTTTGATAGCTTTTTTCAGGTAGATGATAGAGGTACAGAAAACATTGGTAGTGGAATAGGCTTGGCCCTAGCCAAAAGTATAATGGAACTGCACAAAGGAGAAATTAAGGTGACTAGTGTAGAGAAACCAGTCAAGTTAACTTCTTTTAATATCTTTTTACAAACCGGAAGAGCGCACCTTCAGGATTCAGAAATTTTTGAGGATAAAGAGGCCATTGCAATTGAAGACACACTAAATGAAGAAGTGCCGAGTGAGAGTGAAATGGCAGAAGATGTTGTTAGGCCATACAAAATTATGATTGTAGAAGACAACAACGAAGTGCGGGACTTTATTGCAGATTCATTAAAACACGACTATCAGATCATAGAATGTGAAAATGGAAAGGTAGCGCTTGATTGTGTAGAGCAAGAACTTCCAGATTTAATTGTGAGCGATGTGATGATGCCCGAAGTTGATGGTTTTGAGTTATGCTCAAACATAAAATCAAACGATGCAACTAACCATATCCCTTTTATTTTGTTAACTGCTAAAGCATCAGAAACAAACCAGCTATCAGGATTAAATATTGGTGCAGATGTATTTATATCTAAGCCATTTAGCTTGCAAATTTTAAAGGTTAACATCAGAAACCTGTTGAAAGCACAAGCTGTTTTCAGAGAGAAATTTACCCAAAGGATTGTGCTTGCTCCAACAAACGTGGCGATAACCAGTCCGGAAGAGAAATTTCTAAATAAACTAATGAAAATTATCGATGAAAAAATAGATGATTCTTATTTTGATGTTAATGAATTGGTTAACGAGATTGGAATGAGCAGGGCCGCACTTTATAAAAAAGTTCAAACGCTTACCAATTATTCCGTAGCAGATTTAATTAAGCAAATGCGTTTAAAAAAGGCGGCGCACCTTTTAAAAACCACCTCTTTTAATGTTACAGAAATAACTTATATGGTAGGGTTTAACCACAGAAAATATTTTAGTAAAGAATTTAAAAAGGAATTTAACATGTCGCCTTCAGAATATGCCAAATTAAATCAAGATGTTGATTCTTAGGTTACTATCTTTTCATGAAATAAGGGTTGATTTTTAGTAAAGATATATCGCACCTTAATTAAGTACGAAAACACCCCCTTCTTCTTAGTTTCGTTCGGATATTTGGGTAATTAAATTTGTGTTGCAACAGCAACACTAAGTTTAATATGTTCGAACCAATTCAAAATCATAATTACAGTTGATGAATAAAATTTCAATTGCCAGTCGCAAATTATACCTCGTTGCTTTTTTTGCAATGCTCTATCAATTTTCTTACGCCCAAAAAGCTAACATCTATAAAAAAGGATGGATAGATTTTAATAAAAATGGCGTAAAAGATATATTCGAAGATTCGCAGCAACCTATCCCAAAAAGAGTTTCAAATTTATTGTCTTTAATGACCGTTAATGAGAAAACCAACCAATTGGCTACCTTATATGGTTATGGCAGGGTGTTAAAAGATGAATTGCCAACGCCCGGTTGGAAAAACGAGATCTGGAAAGATGGTATCGCAAATATAGATGAGCAGTTAAATAGTCTTCCCTTTCATCCAAAAGTAAAATCACAATACTCTTACCCTTTTAGCAAGCATGCAAATGCAATAAACACCATTCAAAAATGGTTTGTTGAAGAAACACGAATGGGTATTCCGGTTGATTTTACAAATGAAGGGATACATGGCTTAAATCATGATAGAGCAACCCCATTGCCTGCTCCCATCAATATAGGAAGCACCTGGAATAAAAATTTGGTACGTAAAGCTGGGCAAATGGTAGGGAGAGAGGGAAAAGCCTTAGGTTATACAAATGTTTATGCACCCATATTAGATTTAGCCCGTGACCCACGTTGGGGCAGAGTGGTGGAAACCTACGGCGAAGATCCTTTTCTGGTTGCAGAAATGGGTAAGCAAATGGTTTTAGGAATACAAGAAAACGGAATTGCAGCTACATTAAAGCATTTCGCAGCTTACAGCATGCCTAAAGGCGGGCGTGATGGGAATGCCCGTACCGATCCACATATTGCACCACGAGAATTACATGAAATTCATCTTTACCCTTTTAAAAGAGTAATTCAGGAAGCTAAACCGATGGGCGTGATGAGTAGCTATAACGATTGGGACGGATTGCCAGTAACTGGCAGCAGTTATTTTTTGACAGATTTGTTAAGAAAAGAATACGGGTTCAACGGCTATGTAGTGTCTGATAGTGAAGCTGTGGAGTTTTTATTTACCAAACACCATGTTGCTAAAGATGCAAAAGATGCAGTTAGGTTAGCATTTTTAGCAGGCTTAAACGTAAGG
>DASSWV010000061.1:0-3928 GCA_035704545.1 Pelobium sp. | reverse complement strand
TTTTAAAAAGGATGCTTTAAATATTTTGGATACCGTAATAGCACACGCTGAACCTTTATTAAATAAGCATGACTTGCTCAAACAGCTATCAGAAGAAGCTGGCACCGTACCGTTTCCTACATCTAAAAAACCAACTTTTACCTTTATTGATCTTTTTGCAGGTATTGGCGGTTTTAGAATTGCGATGCAAAACGTTGGTGGAAAATGTGTTTATACCAGTGAGTGGAATACCGATGCTAAAAAAACCTATTTCAGTAATTTTGGAGAAGTGCCTTTCGGCGATATTACCAAAGAAAGTGTAAAAAACTACATTCCAATCAAATTCGATGTACTTTGTGGTGGTTTCCCTTGCCAAGCTTTTTCTATTGCCGGCTACCGAAAAGGTTTTGCTGAAACACGAGGGACGCTATTTTTTGATATTCAGCAGATTGTAGAAAAGCACCGCCCTAAAGTAGTTTTTTTAGAAAATGTTAAAAATCTGGTTTCCCACGATGAGGGCAAAACATTTAAAGTAATTGTAGAAGTTTTAGAGAAAAAGTTGGGTTATAAAGTTTTCTATAAGGTGTTGAACTCGATGACTCACGCCAACGTTCCGCAAAACCGAGAACGTATTTTTATAGTGGCTTTTGACCCCAAACAAGTTGAAAACTATCAGGATTTCCTTTTTCCAGCTCCTGTTGAACTTACTAAAACCATCCATGATTTATTAGAAAAAGACAAGCAGGAAGACCGGTATTATTACAAAAAAGATCATCAATATTATCCCGAACTAGAAAAAACCATGTTGAAAAAAGATACGGTTTATCAATGGCGTAGGGTTTACGTTAGAGAGAACAAAAGCAATGTTTGCCCCACTTTAACCGCAAATATGGGTGCTGGTGGTCATAATGTTCCCTTAATAAAAGACGATTTTGGAATTAGGAAGCTGACACCGAAAGAATGTTTTGCTTTTCAGGGATACCCGATGGATCAGTATATTTTGCCCCCCATTGCTAACAGTAAGCTTTATATGCAGGCCGGAAATTCGGTAACTACTACTCTGGTAGAGCGGATTAGTAAGGAGATTGTAAAAGTGCTTTAGGTTGATTCTGTAGAAATCAGCGTCACCTGCGACAAAACTTGATTTAAAATAAGCGAATGCCTTAAAATAACATTAAAACCCTAAAGATAGCAGGGTTGTCTGCGGACAGACCCTGCTTGGACTATTATCTGCTAAACTATTAATTAACGTGAGTTTTGGGTCTTTTCTTTAGCTTAAAACTATTCTAGTTGGCAATTTCAGCCTTCTCTCACAAGCTTTCCTGCCCTCTGCCGGGCAATGGCAGGCACTTTTTTCCGAAAAAAGTCCCCAAAAACTCTCGCCTGCGCCGGTTGCTACAAAGGCAGTGCTATTATTTCTTCATCATTTCCGCAACCGCCAAGGGCGAATAAAAGCTCAATTAACACCAGTGCTTGGGCTGGATATTGTCGATACACCCAAAACTCACGTTAATTAGCTGTTTTCGTCGGTCTCACTTCAATTTTACTTGGCAAAGTGCGTGGATGCATGTGCAACAAATCTACCACCAACTGACCTATATCTTCTGGTTGAATTTTCCAAGCATCTTTTTCCTTATCCGGAGTGTGTTCTGCAAAATGGGTAGCAACGGAGCCAGGCATAATTGTACTCACTTTTACATCTTGCTTACGTAAATCGAGCATCATAGCTTGCGTAAAACCTGTTAAACCGAACTTGCTTGCGTTGTAAGCGGATCCGTTTTCAAAAAAGTTTGTTCCGGCCAAACTAGAAATGGTTATGATATAACCTTTAGATTTTTTTAGCGCATCTAGTGTTGCTTTTACACTGTAAAAAACGCCTGTTAAATTGGTGTCAATGGTATCTTGCCATTCCTCCACTGTTAATTCTTCGATAGAAGCAAAGTGCCCTACACCGGCGTTGGCAATCAAAAAATCCAAAGCTCCAAATTTTTCTATGGTTTTAGCTACAGCCTCTTGTTGCGATTTAAAGTCTTTTACATCCGCAGCAATACCAAGTGCATTTCCTCCTAGTTTTTTAACCGCTTCATCAGCACTTTCCTGACTTCTACTGGTAATGGCAACTTTTACGCCTTGCTTTAATAGAGCTTCGGCAACGCCATAACCAATTCCTTTTGTAGCGCCAGTAATCAGCGCCACTTTATCTTTTAAATTTTGCATAATTTTTGATTTTATTAGTTAGTCCAAATTCTTTGCCATTGTTTTTATAAACTTTAATATTTGTTTATTTAAATCTACCATAACAATCATGTCGATGTAACGAGACATCTCATGGCAACTCTGCGTGTGAGATGTCTCCTATCGTCGATATGACGTGGTGAACAATTTCTATCTCAAAAAACCATAAAAAATTTACACTATAAATTTTAAACAGTTTCTTATACTTTTATAAATAAATTTAGAGATTGTTTTACTTCCTTAACCTCTTAATTGTATGACTATTATAAAGTTTGATGAAACAAAAAAAATTTGGCATCAAATTGCTAAAAATAACATAAGCGATAACTTTTCCTTTGAATTAGAAATACATAAAAAGTTATTAAACATTTTTCATGTTGGCGATTTTTATTATTACATTTTTAATTGTTCTACAACGCAAGCAGAATTTGTGAGTGAAACCGTAAAACAAATTTTAGGTATCAAAGAATTCGAAGATTTTAATATTGAATTTTTATTAACCCACATCCATCCGGAAGATTTAAATTATTTTATTGAATTTGAAAAAAAGGTGACTCAATTTTTTAATCAACTTCCTCCAGAAAAAGTACTTAAATATAAGGTAAGTTATGATTACCGTATCAAAAAAATGAACGGAAAGTATATTAGACTCCTCCAACAGGTTGTTCCTATACAAAGTGATGAACATGGGTCTGTTCTTAGGGTTTTAGGTGTTCATACAGATATTACACACTTAAAAAAAACCAATGGTTCAACTTTATCCTTTATTGGATTAGACGGAGAGCCAAGTTATAATGATGTTTGCCAAGGCTATACGCAATTTGCTATCCGTAAAGAGATATTTACTAAACGAGAAAAAGAAATTATGGAATTAATAGGAATGGGGAAAAACAGTACTGAGATAGCAGATAAGCTTTTCATTAGTAAACATACCGTAGATACCCACCGAAAAAACATGATGAAAAAAACAGGTGCTAATTCGCTGATTGAGTTGTTACATAAATACAGTTTGGAGAATTAATAGAGCGTTTAACACCTTCTCCTTAAAACTACGAATAGTCATACTTCGCCACCGTTTTAAACCTTCAGCAAATATATAGTTATCTTGATTTTAAAAAAGATTGTTTGAGAATTACTATCAACAACCAAATATCTGCTCGGGCTTTCACTTTCGTTTAAAGGTTTCTGATAATTCTTAAAAAACAAAGTCCTGTACGTTTTTTAACATAAAGGACCTCATTTCATGTTTTTTTATTCCACTACTATTTTTACACTACGCTCTACACCTTCAATGCGTAAAATATAAGTTCCTTTTATCATATGCTTATTTAACTTATAAGTAGCTGTTCCGTTGGTAAAAATTAGCTGTTCTTTGTAAACTTCTTTACCGTTCAAATCATAAACTAACACATTTTGCAAACCGTTTGATTCCGTTGATCTAATATTTACAATTCCGTTTACCACCGGATTTGGATAAACTGATAAACCTTGTTCTTTTAAGTCAGCTAGTTTTATGGTTTTAATTCCCAGTTCTTCTTTTTTTCCATCTGCATCTGTTTGGCTTAGTTTGTAATAGCTTGTTCCTGCAAAAGGAGAAAAATCTATCGTAGAATAAGTTGCACCGTTATCTCCTTTTGAGTTTACATTTACCAATTTTTCAAATGTTTGACCATCTCGGCTTTTAGAAATAGTGAAAAAATTGTTGCTTTTTTCT
>DASSWV010000518.1:0-11777 GCA_035704545.1 Pelobium sp. | reverse complement strand
CATGTGCTTCTTTTTTGGAGTGGTTTGCAGAATTATCGGCATTTTGTGCGGAAGCACCAATTACCAAACCTAAAATTAATGTGGTTGATAGTGCTAATGTTTTAATTAAATTTCTCATATCTTTTTATTTAAATTGTTTATTTGTTTGTAGGATAGGATTTGGAATTAAAGGTTTAAACTAGCTAAGGATTAAAAAGCATGTTTAACATTTTTTTAACACAAATATTTGCATTAGCTGCAAAAACAGCACATCCGTAAAAAAATAGAGGAAAGTTTTTTTGAGTAGTTTTTTAGAAAAGTATAAATTACAGGTCTTTCAACAATTGTTGAGCTTTATCGTAAGCATCAGCATCTTTTGGTATTTTGTTTAACCATACTTTGCACTCTCTCTTATTTTTCTCTTTGAGATAGCTTAACGCCATAAAAAATTCAGCATCGTGTTTTAAAAGAGATTGCTTTGCAGCTACTATTGATAAATTTTGTCTGGCTATATTAATATCATCTGCGGTGCTACTCTTTAGCTGAGCTACGCCCAAATAATATCTTAGCATATCATTAGTGGTATCCTTAGCTACTAATGGGGCAAGTAATTCTTTGGCTTGTTCATAGTTTTCGGTATTGAAAGCTTCGGTTGCTTTTAGCAGTTCGGTTTGGGTATTGTTGCCTCTTTCTGCAAAAGAAACCATTTCTGTTTCACTGTATTTATTGTACAAATTTTTGTTCCACGGAGCCCAAACCAACAAACCAATCACTAAAATAGCCGCTGCATACCAAATTTTATTGAATGCTATAATTTTTGCCTTTGGTTTTGACTTCTTTTGTTTAAAGTGTTCTTGTGTAAACTGTTTCAATGTTGCTTTAAATTCAATATCTGTTTTATCAGGTGCGATTTCTGTTTGCAAGGTGTTGATTACTGATTGGTAAAGCTTTAAATCTGCTTGTAAAGCAGAATCATGAATTAAAGCTTCTTCAAAAGCATGAGCTTCATCTGGCTGCATATAGCCTTCTGCGTAATTGATAACATCTTTTTCCGAAAACTTACTCATGATTTTTGCTCTCCTCTGTTTTAATCATTTGAATTAAAGATGCCAAACACTCTGATTTTTTCTTTCTTAAATAGCCGTAGCTAACGCCCAATTGTTCTGCAATTTTCTCTTGATATTCATCTGAAAGTGCCAAAGTGATGATCTCTCGGCAACGTTCAGAAAGTTTTTCGAACATCGTTAAATAAAGATAAGATTGTCTTTGCTGTTCTTCCAGTTCATCAGCCTGACTAAAAACATCCTCACTAATGTTTAATAAGTCGTCGTCACTTTTTGTTACCGGTATCACTGCTCTTTTTTTAAGCTCGTTCAGCCATTTACGTTTGCAAACCATCATAAAAAATGGTTCGAAAGGACAGCTCAGCTTTAAGTCTTTGTATTTTGCTTGGTTATATAAATCAATTAAGCATTCTTGAAATATATCTCCGGCATCATCATCGTCTCCACTGTTTGCAGCAACATAACGTTTTACCTTATCCGCAAACTTAGCATAGATCTGGCTGATTACTTTGCTGTCGTTATTCAGCAAACCGTCTATGTAAAATTGATCTTTATGATTTTTTTCCAAAGGGCAAGTGTTTTCTCTGCTAATATAAAAATTTATGTAGGCTTTCGCCGATGAGCTAGATGATTTTGATAAGGTGTGAGAAAAAGCCTATGTTTTTATTGATAGAACCAAGTTAGCGCAGGTAAAATCAGGAGTTTCTTGTATAGCCGGAAGGATATTTTGAGAATAAAATTTTGCGTTAACGATAGAAGCGACAGCTTTTTTTGTTCTTTCCGCTTTGCACATCACAAAAAAACTATAGCGGATAGCGTGTTAAAACGCCCTCAAAACCTACTCCCAGTCAAACAACTATAAGTTCAGGATCAAATTGGATAAAGATTTTTTTTTTAGGCAGGGGGTAACAAACCCAAACACCAGCTTATATACCTACAGAAAGCATTTAAAAACAAACAACATGAGCACTAGAGAAACCACCATCATCAACACGCTACTTAACGTAGTTATGGCATTAGGCCTCTTTTTATTAATTCAAATTTTATACTAAAAACGATTGTTAAACTGGCGGTTTAAATATCGCCCTAAAGAGAAAAGTTATGAAAAAGTTAAATTTAACAGCAGCATTATTAATAGCGGTAATAGGATTTACAGCTTGTAAAAAAAACAGAGTGGAACCAATTAACGATGTAAAATCGGCCAAAGATTTTACACAGAAATTAGGTTCGCAAAAAGAAACGTTTACCATTAATTCCTCGGATTTCCCAAAAACGTTAAACCTTAAAAACGGCACAAAAATAACCATTCAGCCGAACTCGTTTACCATAAACGGAGTACCTGCAACAGGAGACATTACCATAGAAACTTATGAAATGTTGACCCGTAGTGCAATTATGCTAAGCGGTACAAATACCAATCATATTTCGGGCGCACCACTAATATCGCAAGGATTTATTTATGTGGGGGCGAAAGTTGACGGGCAAAGCGTGGATAAAATTTTACAAAGGCCTTTAAACATTAAAATCCCGGCTAAAGGCCAAGACTTTACCCAAATTTGGGAGGGTGTAGAGAACGTTGGCGATGCAGAGCAGATGGCTTGGAGAGCACCAGAGCTTGCTAACGGACAAAATCCGCAACGTGAAGTCAAAGCTTTTGAAGATGAATTTGTTTTTGATTTTGGAATGCTGGGCTGGGTAAATTGCGATATTTTTTATAACGCTACCGCTCCAAAAACCACGGTTACAGTAACAGTATTAAACAACCCCGGAGAAATGGCAACTTTTAGAGGATTTACCGGAGAAACTTTTGTTTTCTTTTGTGCAGATGGGGATAATGTTGTCGCTCAAATTTACACTGCCGACGGTGCAAACAAAGTGAAAAGCTACGATAACTCTATGCCGATTGGTTCAGAAGGTAAGTTGATTGCTTTTTCGATAAAAGATGGAAAGTACTACTTTGCTAAAAAAGACATTACTATTACTGCTGATATGAACGAAAGCTTAACCTTGGTGGAAACTACTGAGGCTGCGGTTCAAGCAGAAATTACCGCTCTTGATTAAAACAATTTTAACCCTGTGATTAAACCTAAAAACGGGCTGTTCCGAAAGGAAACAGTCCGTTTTGTTTTCTTATAATATTCCTATGCAGTTTGAGCATTGCTGTCTGCATTTCGTCATTTCGACGACAGGAGAAATCCCACCAGCTATGTTTACAATTCTAGCGTGAAACCTATTTGTGAGATGTTTCACTATCGTTCAACATGACGAAAGAGTTAACAGTTTAACCGGAGTGACTTAAGGCAACAAAACTTCTACAATCTACCCTAATGCAACCAAAGACTCTTCTAAAATCTTGATCTTTGCCTCCGCATCTGCTTTCTTATTCTGTTCATTTGCCACAATAGCTGGTTTGGCATTTTGCACAAAACGTTCATTAGCCAGTTTAGCATTCACAGCTTTTAAAAAACCGTTTAAGTATTCGATATCTTTTTTGATGCTTTCCTTTTCTTCCTCTATATCAATGTTTCCTTCCAGAGGAACAAAAAACTCATCTCTACTTGCCATAAAAGTTGCGGCACCCGCAATTTTCTCATCTGTTCTGCTGAGCGTTGTGATATTTGCCAATTTACTGATGATGTTGCTGTAAGCGTTGTAATCGATATCAGAATTTACTTTTACCGCTAACTTCAACGCTTCTTTTGGCGAAATTTGTTTGCTGTTTCTGATGTTACGTATTTCTGATACTACCTGCTTCACCACATCAATTTCTTTTAGCAGTTTTTCATCCGTTTGTTGTGCTGTTGGAACCTGGGCAACAATACAACAGTCTTTATCCTCACGCTTTCCAAAAACTTCATCATGCCATAATTCTTCGGTTAAAAAAGGCATAAACGGATGCAATACTTTTAAAATTCTTTCAAAAAACTGAATACTTGCTTCGTAAGTAGCTTGATCAATCGGTTGCTGATAAGCAGGTTTCACCATCTCCAAATACCAAGCGCAGTAATCGTCCCAAACCAATTTATAAGTCGCCATTAACGCTTCTGATAAACGGTAGGATTTAAAATTGGACTCAATTTCCACCAAAGCTTCATTAAACCTAGCATCAAACCATGCAATAGCAACAATGTTTGTTGCTCCCTCTCCTTCGGAGAGGGTTGGGGTGAGGCTCCAACCTTTAATTAACCTAAAAGCATTCCATATTTTATTGGCAAAGTTTCTTCCTTGTTCGCAGGATGACTCATCAAACATGATATCGTTTCCAGCTGGAGAGCAGAGTAACATCCCTACCCTAACACCATCTGCACCATATTTTTCAATCAAATCTAAAGGATCTGGCGAATTGCCTAAAGATTTAGACATCTTACGCCCTAATTTATCCCTAACAATTCCTGTTAGGTAAACATTTTTAAATGGCGCTTCGCCTCTAAATTCATGTCCCGCCATAATCATTCGGGCAACCCAAAAGAAAAGTATTTCTGGAGCGGTAACCAAATCATTAGTTGGGTAGTAGTAATTTATATCTGCATTTCCTTTAGCTTCCGGATTACCGCAAACCGATGGATCAAACACAGAAATCGGCCAAAGCCAAGATGAAAACCAAGTATCAACAACGTCTTCGTCTTGTTTTAAGTCAGAGGGTTGAAGGTTTCGGGTTTGAGGTGTAAGGTTAAATTGCTCAATTGCTTCTTCGGCTGTTTTAGCAACTACAACCGCTCCATTTGGTGCGTAAAAAGCCGGGATTTGCTGCCCCCACCATAACTGCCGAGAAATACACCAATCCTTCACGTTTTCCATCCAATGGCGGTAGGTATTAATAAACTTATCTGGAATCAGCTTCACATCGCCGTTATTCACATAATCCAAAGCTGGGCCTGCCATTTCCGCCATGTTGCAAAACCACTGCATAGAAAGCTTTGGTTCAATAGCCGCATCCGTTCTTTCAGAAAAGCCTACTTGCGATTTGTAGTCTTCGACTTTCTCTAAATGGCCAGCTTCATCCAATAATTTGGCAATCTTTTTTCGAGCGATGAATCTATCCTCGCCAATTAAAATTTCGGCTTTCTCATTTAAAGTTCCGTTATCATTTAAAATATCGATAACAGGCAAATGATGTTTTTGACCAAGTTCGTAGTCGTTTAAATCATGAGCAGGCGTAACTTTTAAACAGCCTGTACCAAAATCCATGGTCACGTATTCATCCAAAATCACAGGAATTTCCCTATTGATTAAAGGAACAAAAACCGTTTTTCCATGCAAATATGTGTAGCGTTCGTCATTCGGGTTCACGCAAATCGCCGAGTCTGCCATAATGGTTTCGGGACGGGTGGTAGCAATAGTTAAGTAGTGAGATTTGAGATGTGAGATGTGAGACCCAGACTGCGGACTGCCGTCTTCGGACTCCGGATCTTTAACTTCATACCTAATATAATACAACTTCTGGTTCACCTCTTTCCTAATCACTTCTTCATCAGACACTGCTGTTAAACCTTTTGGGTCCCAGTTTACCATACGCACACCACGGTAAATCAGTCCTTTTTTATGTAGATGGATAAAAGTATCGATAACCGCTTCGGATAAAGCCGGATCCATGGTAAAGGCTGTTCTGCTCCAATCGCAGGAAGCGCCTAATTTTTTAAGCTGATCTAAAATTATTCCGCCATATTTATCTTTCCACTCGTAAGCGTAGGCTAAAAACTCTGATCGGGACAAATCTTTTTTATTTATTCCCTTTTCTTTGAGCATAGCAACCACTTTAGCCTCTGTTGCTATAGAAGCATGATCCGTACCCGGAACCCAACAAGCATTTTTCCCGCTCATTCTTGCTCTGCGAACCAGAACATCTTGAATGGTGTTATTCAGCATGTGCCCCATGTGCAATACTCCGGTAACATTTGGTGGAGGAATTACTATAGTATAGGGCTCTCGCTCGTCTGGAGTGGATTTAAAAAAATCGTTCTCCATCCAATACTGGTACCATTTATCTTCAAAATCTTTCGGGCTGTACGTTTTGGCAATACTCATATAATCAAACTCTGTTTTTCGAAATGCAAAAATAGGGTTTATTAGGAAATTATCAGTTTTAAAGTTTTTATACTGGCTAGCTAGAGCAGATTGAAAGACAAATGAGAGATTAATTTATGAGTAGGAAATAAGGGTTTGAATTTACCTCCACAATTATTTTGAGCGCAAATAACATCATCCAATGGAACCGTTGGAGATTTAAGGAAGTTCTTCCCAAAATTAAACCCATAAAAAAGCTTACGACTGTTTTTCAATCGTAAGCTTTATTCAAATTGTTTTTTACTTTACCGTAAACGGCACAACAACATTTCCCCACATCAATTTCACTTCACCAGATTTTTCGATCTTAAAAGTCATTTTCTCTGTAAAGTCTTTTGCTGTCATCGCGTTAACAGTAATTCGCAAAGCATCCTCTACTTCGGTGTATTTTGCAACAGATTGGTTCCACACCTTGTTAAAAATAATTGTCCATTCTTTTTGACCCGGAATACTGTATAAACCGTATTTACCTGCTGATAAAGGCTTACCGTTTATTTTTACATCCTTGTTTATTTCAAATACTGTTGCTTCGTTAGCTCCCGTACGCCAAACTTTACCGTATGGCGCAATTTCATTACCAATAGATCTTCCTTTTATAGAGGGCTGACTGTAATCTATAGAAACGGTTACACCAGATTTAATGGTTTCCGTCACCTTGTCGGGAGGACTTAATCTTTTACTTTTATCTGTTTGTGCATTCGCATTTACAGCTACAAATAAGATAAATAGGCAAGCTAAAGTTGCAATTTGTTTTCTCATAATCCAGTTTTTTATTTAGTGAAATTTGTTTATAAACGTAAAATTTGTTCGATTGTTTTTATAATTGAGAAAACACAAACAAAACATTTTTTAAAAATTTATGTTTAAGCTGTGTAATTACCGTTTAAGCCTTGAGCTTTGTTACATTTGCAAAATAGCATATTCAAATCATTAAATATTGATGAAAGTTAAATTTCTCTCCTTTTGCCTTTTCGTAGTTTGTTTGATCATCAATATTGATAGGGCCATTGCTCAAAAAAACTATGTTTTAAATGGGGTAATCAAAGATGAAAACACTGGAGAAACACTGATTGGCGCATCAGTTCAAGTAAACGGAGCTTCCTCCTTAGGTACTGTAACTAATGCTTATGGATACTACTCCTTAAGCATCCCCACAGGAGTTTACCAAGTAGTTTACAGTTATGTGGGCTATCAAAGCATCACAAAAAACATAAGTGTAGCAAGCGATGCTACCCAAAATATTTCTTTATCATCCTCTAATCAATTAATGGAGGTAATTGTTACCGAAGAAAAACGCAACAACAATGTAGAAAACCCATTAATGGGCGTACAAAAGCTAAATGTTAAAGAGATCAACAGTATCCCTGTTTTGTTCGGTGAAAGAGATATTTTAAAAACCTTACAGTTGCTTCCGGGGATAAAATCTGCTGGAGAAGGAAATAGCGGTTTTTATGTTAGAGGTGGTTCTACAGATCAAAATTTGATTTTGTTAGATGAAGCGCCAGTATATAATGCGTCCCATTTACTTGGTTTTTTCTCCACTTTTAATTCAGATGCGATAAAAGATGTGACTGTTTATAAAGGTGGGATGCCAGCACAATATGGCGGAAGATTAGCCTCTGTTTTAGATATAAAGATGAATGATGGCAATAAAAAAGAATATACAATTGAAGGAGGAATTGGCTTAATTGCATCGCGTTTAAAAGTGGAGGGACCCATAAAAAAAGATAAAAGTTCTTTCATGATTAGCGGAAGAAGAACCTATGCTGATGCTTTTTTAGCATTTTCTCCAGATACAAGTGTAAGGGGAAGCCAGCTTTATTTTTACGATTTAAATGCCAAAGTCAACTTTATTTTAGATGATAAAAACATCCTTTACCTATCTGGATATTTCGGTAGAGATAAACTGGGGTTGAACAACAGTTTTGGGTTCGACTGGGGGAATACCACCAGCACCGTTAGGTTAAACCATATCTTCTCTAGTCGACTCTTTTCAAATACATCCTTAATTTACAGCAATTACAATTATGTAATTCAAAGTCTTTTAGAAGACAATGACTTTAACGTCACATCCTCAATCAAAGATTTCAATTTAAAACAAGATTTTCAACTTACCGCAAACAATGCTCATGAGGTAAAATTCGGGTTAAATGTGATCCACCATACTATTTCTCCAGGAGAAATAACGGCTAGTAATACCTCAAGCGTAAATCAAAGTGAAATCGAAAACCGAAAAGGCTTAGAATTAGCAGTATATTTTTCTGATGAATACAAGGTAAATAAAAAGCTAAACCTTGCCTATGGCGTTAGATTTAGCAATTTTGCAGCATTGGGCGAAGGAAATTTTAAAACTTATGACACAGAAGGAAATGCTACTAGCTCCACCTTTTACAAATCTGGGGAGTTGGTGAAAAATTACTTCAATTTAGAACCACGAATATCTGCAGCCTACCAGTTGTCAGAAAGCAAGTCCTTAAAAGCTTCCTTTACCCGAAACACCCAAAATCTACACCTAATGTCAAATTCAACGGCAACTTCACCTACAGATTTATACATTATGAACAGCAATAATGTAAAACCAGAAATTGCAGATCAAATTGCCATAGGTTACTTCAGTAATTTCAAAAACGACACTTACGAATTTTCATCGGAGATTTATTATAAAAACATGAAAAACCAAATTGAGTACAGAAACGGTACAGATTTGCGTGGAAACCAAAATGTAGAATCAGATTTATTATTTGGCGATGGCAGAGCTTACGGTATTGAATTGTTTTTAAAGAAACGTTTCGGGAATTTTAACGGCTGGATTGGCTATACCTTAGCAAAAACCGAAAGACAGTTTCAACAGATTAACGAAGGCAGGTGGTTTAATGCGAAACAAGATCGAACACATGATCTTTCTATAGTCGGCATTTATAAGGCAAGCAAACGCTGGACGCTTTCATCAACCTTCGTTTATAGCACCGGGAACGCCGTCACCTACCCTAGCGGGAAATATCAGTTGAACGGAGAAACAGTTTTTTATTACTCAGAAAAAAACGGATATCGTACACCAGCATATCATCGTTTAGATTTATCTGCGACTTTAGAACCTAAAATCAAACCTAATACAAGGTATCAGTCGAGTTGGTCTTTTGGACTATACAACGCATACAATAGAAAAAATGCTTTTTCAATTGATTTTAGAGACGATCCAAACAATCAAAGCAAAACTCAAGCAGTACAAACTTCTTTGTTTGGGATAATCCCTTCGGTTACCTGGAATTTTAAATTTTAAGACATGAAGAAATTACACCTTATCATATTTGCAATAATTGCTTTGGCATGCAATGCTTGCGAAAAAGTGATTGATTTAGATTTGAAGAACGCTGAACCTACCATCGTAATAGAAGCTAATTTAACGGATGATTACATCGCTCAAAAGGTAAAAATTACCCAAACAAAAGCTTTTACTGAAGACAACACACCTATGCCCATTTTTAATGCGATAGTCACTGTTAAAGACCTAACTTTGAATAAAAGTTACACTTTTGGAACAGCAGATGCCGAAGGAAATTATTCCTCAGAAATATTTAAGGGAATTCCCGGTAACACCTATGAATTGACCGTTCAAAATGGAAATGAAAGTTATATTGCAACCTCTACAATGCCCAAAAAAGTTTTAATGGACTCATTATCCGTAACCGAAATTTCTTTTTTTGGTAACACACAGAAATATGTGAAAGTAAATTATTCAGATCCCTCTGGAGACGAAAATCAGTACAGATACCTTTTAAAGGTCAATGGCTTAGCAGTAAAAGGATATTTTGTGGATTCTGACAGATTCAATAACGGAAAATACATAAGCAACACTTTATTTAACGACGAACCCGAATTAAAATCAGGTGATGAAATCCAAGTCGAATTTCAATGTGTTGATAAAAATATATATAGATATTTCTTTGCAATAGCACAAATTTCAGGAAATGGAGGCCCTCCGACTGCACCTGCAAACCCAGATTCTAATTTCAACAATGGCGCTTTAGGATACTTTAATGCACATACTTCCGAAACTAAAATGGCAGTTATAAAATAAGAAAGCTTATTTTATAACTGCCATACATTATAATAAAAAGTACCAACAAAAATAAATGGAACTTAAGTTATTGCCTTTATTTTTAAAAGCGAATAACTTAAACTTTAAACGGATAAAAAAACGGAATTATAAAAACCAAAATTACCATTAAAACTAAGGTTAAAACTCCTCCTACTTTAACAAAATCAAAGAATTTATATTTTCCGGGGCCGTATACTAAGATACACGATGGCTCAAACGGTGTAAGCATAGATACAGATGCTGAAAGCATGATTCCAATAGCGAAAGTAAGTGGATTCAATCCCAATTGATGGGCTGTTTGCAAACCAATTGGCAATACCACTAATGCCGCTGCTGCATTACTTAAGGGCTGGGTAAGTATTACTGTTAAAAAAATAAACCCTCCCAAAAGCCCATAAAAGCCCAAAGGCTCAAATATTGCAATAACATAATCTGCTACAAATTCATCAGCACCGGTTTTAGTCATTGCTATCCCAAAAGCGCTCATCCCACCTATTAAAATCAACAGCCTCCAATCAATATCATCATAAACTTCATCGGGGTTAATACATCTAAAAGCTACAGTAAGCAATGCTCCTATCAAAAAACCTACAGACAAAGGAACAATACCCGTGGTTCCTAATACGATAGAAAGCACAAAAAATAACAGTGTAAAAATTCCTTTCCGTTTAAGGTTTAAACTTGGTTTATAGTCTTCTAGAAGAATAAAATCATTTACACGATTTCTTATCAAATCAATATTATCCTTTTCGCCCTGGACCAAAAGCAAATCACCTACTCTTAAGCGTATTTTTCCGATTTTTTCACGGATGGTTTTTCCTTTCCGATGCACTGCCAAAATTCCCACGCCATATCGAGACCTGAAATTAATATTCTCCACCGTGTTCTTGAGCGTATCTGACCCGCCCACTACCATCAGCTCTGCTAAGTGGAAATCGGTCTCTCCGTTATCTTCATCAAGCAGATCGGCTTTAATGTCCACACCTTTTAAGTCTTTGATTTTCAACAAGTCATCAACATTTCCCTTAATCAAAAGCTCATCGCCGGCAGCTAATTTTGTAAAACGCGTAGGAATAAAATTGTATTTATCTCTGATGATAGAAACGATGGTAAAGCCCTGCTTTGAAATATCGGAATCAATTACTTTCTGACCCACCAAACCAGAATCTTCGGCTATTACCGCTTCACTCAAATATTTACGGACAGCGTAATCATCTTCCAAGGCTTCTTTGGAATTTACAGGGAGCAAAGCCTGGCCAAGTGTCATCATGTACACCATGCCTACACCTAGCAAGATTAAACCGATGGGCAAAAAATCGAACATTCCGATGCTAGGCAAACCTTGCGAAACAATATAGCCACTAACTGCAACATTGGTTGAGGTTCCTATAAGGGTACAAGTGCCACCCAAGATTGAGGCAAATGCCAAAGGCATCAATATTTTTGAAGGCGCAATTCCCGAAATTTTAGAAAGGCCAATCGTAGGATTTAGCATTAAGGCCGTTATGGTGGTATTGTTCATAAACCCCGAAGTAAGCGCAGAAACCATCATCACAAAAAACAGAATTAAC
>DASSWV010000023.1:0-3187 GCA_035704545.1 Pelobium sp. | reverse complement strand
AGAACGCCACTGATATGCAGTTGAAAATGTTTTTAACGCGTATGGGACCGTCGGCTAAGTTTATTGTAACCGGAGATGTAACCCAAGTAGATTTACCGAAAAAGCAAATGTCCGGGTTATTTAACGGATTACGTATTTTAGAAGGAATTAAAGGAATTGATGTGATATATTTAAGTGGCAAAGATGTTGTCCGCCATAAATTGGTGGTCAAAATTTTAGAAGCTTACGGGGATATTCAATAAGTTCAAAGTTCAAAGTGAAAAGTTTAAAGTAAAAACTAAGGTCAAAAGTTCAAAGTTAGTTTAAAGTGAAAAAACGAATTTTGAGAGTAGGTACAAAAGCATTAGCTTTTTACTTTTTACTTTCAACTTTCAACTCCATAAGATGCAAGCAATAAAAGAAACAAATTTTAAGTTCCCTAGGCAAACAGGGTTTTATAAAGGCAAGGTTAGAGACGTTTACACAATTGATAACGATTACCTTGTGATGGTGGTAAGCGATAGAATCTCTGCGTTTGATGTGGTTTTGCCTGAAGCTATTCCTTATAAAGGACAAGTGTTGAACCAAATTGCCGCTATTTTTTTAGAAGCTACCAAAGATATTGTTCCAAATTGGGTAATTAATGTGCCGGATCCAAGTGTGACCATTGGGAAAATTTGTGAGCCGTTTAAAGTTGAGATGGTAATTAGAGGATATTTAGCTGGTCATGCTGCCCGTGAATATGCTTTGGGAAAAAGAGCGGTTTGTGGCGTTAAATTGCCTGATGGTTTAAAAGAAAATGACAAACTTCTTGAGCCTATCATTACGCCAACTACTAAAGCTTCTGTTGGCCATGATGAGGATATTTCCAGAGAAGATATTTTAGCAAAAGGCATCATTAGTGAACAAGACTATATTAAATTAGAGAATTACACCAAAGCTTTATACCAAAGAGGTACAGAAATAGCGGCAGAAAGAGGTTTAATTTTAGTAGATACCAAATACGAATTTGGTAAAGTTGGGAATGATATTTATTTGATTGACGAAATTCATACGCCAGACTCATCAAGGTATTTTTATAAAGACAGCTACCAAGAATTACAAGATAATAGCCAGCCTCAAAAGCAACTTTCTAAAGAATTTGTACGTCAGTGGTTAATAGAAAACGGTTTTCAAGGTAAAGAAGGGCAACAAGTTCCAGTGATGGATAATGACAGAGTTGCTTCAATTTCTGCCAGATATATTGAGCTTTACGAGAAAATAACAGGAAAAACATTTGTGAAGGAGAATGCGGATGATGTATATAAAAGAGTTGAAACCAATATTTTAACAGCGCTAGAGTCGCTATGATTATTGCATTTTTTTTTAAAAGAAAATAAACTAACTTAGACCAATAAGTACAATATGAAATTTACTGTAGATAAACACGAAAAATACATCTTGCTTAAATTGGATGAAAATAAGCTTAACTCGCTGATTTCCCCCAAGTTAAAGTCGGAATTAATCTTAACTAACACCGAAGGGCAACGCAATATAATTTTGGACATGTCTGAAGTTAAATATGCTGATTCAAGCGGTTTAAGTAGTCTTTTAGTAGGGCATCGCCTATGTAAAAATGCTGAAGGTGTATTCATTTTAACTGGAATTAACGATGCCGTTTCAAGATTAATTACCATCTCTCAACTTGATAACGTAATTACCATTGTGCCAAGTGTGGAGGAAGCGATCGATCTTATCTTTATGGAAGAGATTGAAAAAGAATTAAAGAAAGAGAGCAGATAGTATCTTATAACTCTATCTGCGAGAAATATAACCGGACAAATGAAATTTGAGGTAACGATTTTGGGCAGTAGTTCGGCAACACCTATTTTTCATAGAAACCCAACTTCCCAGATACTAAATACAAACGAAAAGTTAATGATGATTGATTGCGGCGAAGGCACTCAACAGCAAATGCTTCGTTATGGCATAAAGTATCATAAAATCGATCATATTTTCATCAGCCATTTACATGGTGACCATTTTTTCGGGTTAATTGGGCTTATCTCATCTATGCATCTAAACGGAAGGATCAAGCCACTATACCTTTACGCTCCCCCAGAAATCAAAGAAATTTTAGAGCTTCAGTTTAAATATTCAGGAACCATCATTAAGTTCCCTATTGAATATCACTTCACACAAACTAAAGAACGTGAGCTCATTTTAGAAACCAATGACATAAAGGTAGAAAGTTTCCCGTTAAACCATCGAATCCCTTGTACGGGTTTCATATTTAAAGAAAAAGAGCGGTTACGTAAAATAGACAAGGAAAAAGCTGATGAACTTAATATTCCTCAGCAATATTATCCCTTGTTAAAAAAAGGAATTGATTTTATTGATGAAAAAGGAGTAAAGCACCAAGCTAATGATTTAACCTTAGATCCCGATCAGCCAAAAGCTTATGCTTACTGCTCTGATACGGTTGCAGATGGATCTTACGATGCGCATCTAGAAAATATTGACACGCTTTATCACGAGTCAACATTTATGCATGATATGGTTGCCCGAGCGAAAGAAACTTTTCATACTACCTCTTATGAAGTTGCAAACCTTGCTAAAAATAGGAGAGTTAAAAAATTGTTAATTGGACATTTTTCTGCTCGTTACCGCGATTTAGCGCCCATGCTTTTAGAAGCTAGAGACGTTTTTCCTCAAACTTACCTGGCGCAAGAAGGCGAAACTTTTATGATTTAGGTTTTATATAGCTTCTACACCTCAAGTCTAAGTTAGGAGAGCTCTGTAAGTTTCTGGAACTATAAATAAAAAGGACTTGCAATCTGCGTCTAAATAGAGAATAATCGGATCACAGATCCTCATTATCTTAAGTTCGACTTGTCCTGAAGGAACAAGTCGAACAGCATTGGTTTAAGTGGTCGCTGCAATAGCGAACACTTAAAAAAGTTAGTATTCCACTAAAGTTAAAGAAAATTGTTTCTTGCCGAAATAAAAAGGATATAATTTCCTGACTTGTCCCCTTTAAATTTAGTGCGGTTTTAAGTATTTGATAATCAATATATTGATATTTTATTTCCTTAAATTTACCGCACTAAGGCTAAATTTAGATGAAAATAAGGGTGGTCACAACGGGCTCCAATGCAAAGGCAGTTCAGGTAGTTCGGTATCAGAATAATAAAAGGGTTATATTGCAGCATTTAGGTTCAGCTCATAC
>DASSWV010000012.1:0-2175 GCA_035704545.1 Pelobium sp. | reverse complement strand
AAGTGAAAATTGAGAAAAGACAATTAAATGCAGACCAAACCATTGGAGAAATGGTAACTAAGGATTTTAGAAAAGCGCAAGTTTTTAAAAAATTTGGAATCGATTTTTGTTGTGGAGGTAAAAAAACGTTAAAAGAGGTTTGTGACAAAAAAGGTATTGATACGAAACTAGTAGAAAAAGAACTTGACCGTTTTAAGGAAAGCGAGAATTCGTATTTTAATTTTGATCAATGGGAGCTGGATTTTTTGATAGATTATATTGTTAAAACACACCATAAATATGTAAAAGAAAGTTTGCCTTTTATGAGCGAGCTGTCGGAAAAGGTGGCTAGAGTGCATGGCGGTAGTCATCCCGAATTATTGGAACTGGCTACAATCTTTAATTCCCTAAATAGAGATTTAGAACTGCACTTAATGAAAGAAGAGAATATTTTGTTTCCGTATATCAAGGAGTTGGTACTGGCTAAAAAAGAAGGGCGAACTTTGGCAACAGCTCCGTTTGGCAAAGTAAACCATCCCACCCAAATGATGGAAACCGAACATGAACAAGCAGGTGAAAATATGGAAGCTATAAGAAAGCTGACCAATGATTTCGAACTGCCGTTTGATGCTTGTAACTCTTACCAAATATTATTTAAAAAGCTGGCCGAGTTTGAGAACGATTTGTTTAACCATGTACACCTCGAAAATAATATCTTGTTCCCGAAAGCGATAACCTTAGAGAAAGAAATAGTCTTTGATTAATTTTTGATTTTTCTCCCCGTGGAATATTTATTTCACGGGAGAAATTTATGGTTTCAAAAGTTATTTGCTATTTATCCACCAAAAGAAAATATATAATTTTCTCGATTTTAGAAGATAAAAACAGTGAGTGCTATTATAAAACAACATCCAAGTTTATATAAAATTGTAATTACGCACTATCTACTTGCTGCTCTCACATTTTTAGCCTTAGCACCCATGCTTTTGTTTAGTGTAAAAGATTTTGGCGGACACTATTTTCAACCTCATCTTTTAGCGATAACTCACACTGCCGCATTAGGCTGGGGAACCATTATTATTTTTGGTGCGTGTTATCAATTAATGCCGGTTATTTTAGAGACCACCTTATACAGTTATAAATTAGCGTGGTTTGGTTTAGGTGTATTTTATTTAGGTTTATTAGATTTTGTATATAGTTTTTGGGTTTTTGAACCTGGCTTGCATATGCAATGTGGGAGTTTGTTGTTACTCACCGGGATTTGTTCATTTACCATAAATATTTATATCACTTCACAAAAAATAAAGAAACCAGATATTTATCAGGATTTTATTTTCACAGCCTGCATTTGGTTATTGGCTACCTCCATTTTGGGTGCTCTTATGGTATTCAACTTCCGCTATGCGTTTTTACCGAAAGATCATCTTTTATTTCTGAAATTACATGCCCATGCAGGTTTAGGGGGTTGGTTTTTGTTGCTGATCATCGGCGTAAGCGCAAAACTTTTACCGATGTTTCTGATTTCAGGAAAAACTAATATCGGTTTGTTAAAATGGAGCTATTATTTAATTAACTCGGCTTTGTTATTGTTTTTCGTAAACACCTACATTTTTGGTTTTAACATCTTCACCTTCGTTATCGCACTAACTGCAATTATGGGTGTAATTTATTGGCTTATTTATGTTTACCAGTGTTTTAATTCTCGTTTCAGCACAAAGCTAGATGCACCAATGGCTCATACTTTATTATCGGTTCTATTGCTGGTTATTGCCATTTTTATACTGCCTTTTATTATTTTTTATCAGCTTAAAGCAGATGAAATAGCAGTCAGATTAACCACAGTTTATGGCTCTCTTTTGTTTTTAGGATGGATTAGCTCCTTAATTTTGGGGCAAACATTTAAAACTTTACCTTTTATTGTGTGGACTAAACGATCGCAACATTTATTAAGTTCAAAAACTGGCCTATTACCTTCAAAACTTTACAGCAGTAAAATATTAAGCCTTCAGTTCTTATCATATTTAATATTTATCATAAGCTTTAGTACGGGTTTAGCGTGGACAATAAAGCCACTGATATATTTGGGCTTAATTAGTTATACAGTAACAGCCATACTTTATATAGGCAATGTTCTTATTGTTTTATTTAAAAAACAAGCAAACGATATTGCCGAACATGATGTATATAAACTAGAGG
>DASSWV010000522.1:0-2900 GCA_035704545.1 Pelobium sp. | reverse complement strand
CGCAAGATTTACTGCTGGGAACCTGCTTTACAAAACTTACTAAAAACTTACGAATATCCTTTCTACGCTACTGATAAAGATTTTGAATTAGCTGATGTTGGCCTAACCCTTTGTGAGTCTTTAATAGCCAGGAATGGATCTATATTGCTGAGCAACGGAAATGCTGCCGGTCGTAGATTGAGCATTTACCCGAATCAACATGTGGTGGTTGCTTATGCATCTCAACTGGTATTGGATTTAAAAGATGCCTTTAATTTGATCAAACAAAAGTACGGCAACAATTTACCAACAATGCTATCTGTAACTACAGGGCCAAGCCGCACTGCGGATATTGAAAAAACCTTGGTTTTGGGAGCACATGGACCAAAAGAGCTGTTCGTATTTTTATTGGATGATTTGAATTAAAGGTAAAACACTGATAATTAGTAATTTAAAATCTTAACAAAAACTTCCTCATAAATTTCCGTTCGGCTAAAGCCCTAATTGATTTTTTATTTACCACAGGCTAAAGCCTGTTGCGATTGATAATCTTTAGTAAACCTCTAACAACTGATAACTGCTATTAATTCCAAAAAACTGAATCCTCTTACAATCAACTTCTCTATGCAAAAGGCTGAGCAATTGATAGTCTTTTACCAACACGAAACCGGCAAGGAATGCCGGATCTAGTTATGTTTTAAACTTTTTATCTAGTACTGATTGATGGACAGCAAGACCAAAGTGCAAGCTTCCAAAGTTTCAATACCTAAATCCTCCGCTTTTTTTGCTAACTCTCGGTTTTCTGTACCCGGATTAAAAATGATACGTTTGGGTTTTGTATCTAAAATATAATTGTACAAATCTTTCTGATTGGTAGGATTTACATATAAGGTAATCGTATCAATATCATCATGAATCTGCTCTGGTTTTTCAATCGGATGATTGGCAACTTCCCCTTTTTTGACTCCAACGTTAACAATTGAATGCCCATGTTGAACTAATTTATGTGCTGCTTTGTACGCATAACGACTTGGATTTGGCGTTGCGCCTATAATTAGGGTTTTCTTTTTCATAATTTTTTGTATCTGGAATTTCTTTTTAACCGATTTGCTTCAATACGGCATCAGCACAAGCTTGACCATCTATTGCTGCAGAAATAATGCCACCGGCATAACCAGCACCTTCCGCACAAGGAAACATTTTTTTTACCTGCGGATGTTGAAGTGTTTCTTTATCTCTTGGAATTCTCACTGGCGAAGAAGTCCGGGATTCTACGCCTACCAAAACCGCTTCGTTAGTGTAATATCCGTTGCTGCCATAAATCCCTGGCATTTTCTTGCCGAATTGAGGCAATGCTTTTTGCAAGCGTTCTGCAATAAACGTTGGTAGTACTTGGTGTAAATCGGCGGAAGCTAAACCAGGTAGATAAGAGTTATCCGGCAAATCTGATGAAATTTTCTGGTTCACAAAATCAACCATTCTTTGTGCTGGAGCTTTTAAATTTCCGCCACCGGCAACAAACGCCTTTTGCTCAATTTCGGATTGAAAATTCAATAAACTAAATGCATCGTTTTCTTTCCCTGGGGCATCGCTCAAATTAATTTGAACTACGGTTCCCGAGTTGGCGTAGGGATTATTTCTTTTAGAAGGACTCCAACCATTAACCACAATCTCATTTGCATCGGTGGCGCAAGGCGCTATAATCCCACCTGGGCACATACAAAAAGAAAAAACACCTCGGTCTTCCACCTGCGTTACCAAACTATAGTAAGAGGGTGGTAGGTTTTCATGTCGCTCCCTAGAATTATATTGTGCTTGGTCAATAATGTATTGTGGATGCTCAATCCTTACGCCTAAAGCAAAAGGCTTTGCTTCTAGCAACACATTTTTTTTGCGCAATAAATAGTAAATATCTTTTGCAGAATGCCCAGTTGCCAAAATTAAAGCTTTACCTTCAAAATCCCCTTTATTGGTTATTGCACTATTAAATTGCTGGTTTCTGATATCTATATCAGTCAGTTTTGTATCAAAATGAACTTCGCCACCAGCATTTAATATAGTTTCTCGAATCGCGGTAATAATCTGTGGTAATTTGTTGGTTCCGATATGCGGACGAGCATCTACCAAAATATCTTCTGTTGCACCATGAGCTACAAAAATTTCTAGCATTTTGTTCACATCTCCCCGTTTATCAGAACGGGTGTAAAGTTTTCCGTCAGAATAAGTTCCGGCACCTCCTTCGCCGAAGCAATAATTTGATTCTGGGTTTACCACGCCATCTTTGTTAATGGCGGCCAAATCGCGTCGACGTTCTTTAACATCTTTTCCGCGTTCAATAATTATCGGCTTTAAGCCTAACTCGATTAATCTTAAAGCTGCAAATAAACCTGCTGGGCCAGCGCCTACAATAATCACCCGCTTAGCTTCTTTTACCGATTTATACTCGAAGTTAAAATGCTGAACATCTGGATTTTCATCGATATATAAAACCACTTTTAAACGATAAACCGGATGTTTACTGCGGGCATCGATGGATCTTTTACGGATGATAAAGTGGCTAAGCTGATTATCTTTTAGCTTTTCTTGTTGTAGAATGGCTGCTTTAATGTAGCTTTGGTCAAGGATATAATCAGGACTTACTACAAGATCGATTTCTTTTTGCATAATTGTGTTGGGTTTTTATCCCAAAGTGTAACAAAGGTACGGAATTTGAGTCCTATTGCTAATTGAAAAATAAAAACTGAAAATGAGAAAACTATTATTTGGGCTAATTGCCCTTATTGCTGTAGGCTCTTTGAGCTCATGCGGTTACAACACAGCCGTAACATTAGATGAAAAAGTAAAAGCATCTTGGGGCGAGGTTGAAAACCAGTACCAAAGAAGAGCGGATTTAATTCCAAATTTGGTAAACACGGTTAAAG
>DASSWV010000519.1:0-2901 GCA_035704545.1 Pelobium sp. | reverse complement strand
GTAACAGCAATTCTCGCTAACCGTGGTTTTTATTACAAGCCCCATCTGGTTAAAGCCATTGGAGATAACAAAGTGGTTAAAGCAGAGTACACCAAGAAAAACTCGGCCGGAATTGATGCGAAATATTTTGACCCAGTTATTGAGGGGATGAGTAGGGTAGTAAACGCTCCCGGCGGAACTGCTTACAATGCAAAAATCAATGATATTGAAATCTGTGGAAAAACAGGAACGGTACAAAACCCTCACGGCGATGATCACTCGGTTTTTATTGCGTTTGCGCCACGTATAAACCCTAAAATTGCCATTGCCGTAGTGGTAGAAAATGCAGGTTACGGTTCTACCTGGTCTGCTCCTATCGCTAGTTTGATGATTGAAAAATACTTGCGAGACTCTATCAGCAGGCCAAAATACTACACAGACAGGCTGGTGAATGCGAATCTTTTACCCGGACAAAAGAAACTTTATTTACGACCAAGTAAAAAGCCAGACACTACAAAAAGCAACCGCAAAATCATACAACCGGCAGTTATCCCAACTAACAAAAGATCACTTTAAGGAAATGAATAACCAGAACAGAAATTTTTTCTTTAACGTAGATTTTCTAACCATTATCATATACCTATGCTTATTGGCGGTTGGTTGGTTTAGCATTCACGCTGCGGTATATAATGAGGACGAAGCACTGGTAACCCTCGCAAGTAATTCTGGCAAACAGCTTATTTTCATAGTCATAGCCATAATAACGGGCATTGTTATTCTTTTATTAGACAGCAAATTTATGTTTGTTTTTTCTCCTGTTTTTTATGGAATAACTATTCTTCTTTTGATAGCTGTTTTAATAGTTGGGAGAAACGTAGGTGGAAACCAAGCTTGGATACCTATCGGTAGTTTTAGGTTACAACCCTCAGAGTTTTCTAAATGGGCAACCTGCTTGCTTCTGGCAAGATACTTAAGTGTTAGCAATACCAAACTTACCGAACTCAAAACTTTATTGCCAACAATTGCAATATTGGGAGTTCCCGTTGTACTAATCATCTTGCAACCAGATGCTGGCTCTGCTTTAGTTTTTACCTCTCTTATTTTTGTATTATACCGTGAAGGCTTATCTCCGCTATATTTGGTTGCAGGTTTAATGATGATCGTCTTATTCATCTTAACACTTTTGTACTCAAAACTTTATGTAATACTAGGTTTAATATTAATTCTAATCTTATTAATTTATAATTACCGGAAGTACAGAGGCTTAATCGCTACGTTTGTTGTAGGCTTTTTGTTATCAGTGCTGTTTATTTTTAGTGTAGATTTTGTTTACAATAATATTTTAAAATCACACCAAAAAGTACGTATTGATTTAATGCTAGGAATTGTAAAAGACCCTAGAGGAGCAGGCTACAACGTAAACCAATCGAAAATAGCAATCGGCTCTGGTGGTTTTTGGGGTAAAGGATATTTACAAGGAACGCAAACCAAGTTCAATTTTGTACCAGAACAAAGCACCGACTTTATTTTTTGTACCGTTGGCGAAGAATGGGGCTTTGTGGGCAGTTTTGTAGTAATTGCACTGTACTTTTTTTTACTGATGCGGATAATCCATCTGGCCGAACGGCAACGTTCATCGTTCAGTAGAATTTATGGTTACGCTGTGGCCTGCATTATATTCTGCCACTTTTTTGTAAACATAGGGATGACGGTTGGTTTAATGCCCGTTATTGGGATTCCTTTGCCTTTTGTGAGTTATGGCGGATCATCTTTATTGAGCTTCACCATTTTACTGTTTATTCTAATCAAACTGGATTCGAATCGGATGGGCGTAGTCTAATCTCAAATATTTTGTCAATTAGCTTTTATTCCGTATTCGTATAAGCCCACAAACGCTTTTGCAAAAAATACCCAAAACTTGGTATAGCGATTTAGTTCAAAGTAGCTAACTTCATCAAAACTAAATTATGAAAATTATCATTTTACTTTTAAGCATTTGTGTTAACAGCTTGGTCGCTCTTGCTCAAGGCTGGACGGTAACACAGCTGAAAACTGCAAATACAGCAAAGGATATCAGCGTTTTAACCATTACAGAAAAAGACGCGATAAAGTATATTAACCTAGCTCGCCTATATCCTCAGGATTTTGCAAAGTTTGAGGTAGAAAACTATAAAGGACCTGCAAAATATGGGGACTATCTTAAAAACTCTCCTTACATCAAATCCTTATTAGCAGATTTAAAAAAAGCCACTCCAGTACAAACTTTAGTTTTTGATAACGGTGCTTACGAAAACGCTAAGTGTTTTGCTATTGAACAAGGTTTAGCGGGGCAAGAAGGCCATACCCGCATTAAATGCAAAAAAGGGAATTATGCCGAATGTTGTTCTTATGGAATGGATACGGGATTGGATATTGTAATGCAATGGCTTATTGACCATAATGTTGCAAGCTTAGGCCATCGCATTAATTGCTTAAACAAATCTTACAATAAAATTGGATTGAGTATTCAGTACCATAAAGTTTGGGGTAAAATGGCTGTTGCCGATATGATTTGGTAGTAAAACAACTAACACAGATGATTTATAAAAAAATATCCTGTTTTATTATTGACCTCAATTCGATTATTTATTGAATTGTAAAATACTGATTAATAGTTATTTAAAACAAGTCATAGCATCAGGCTTTACGAAGATAAAATAGATTAAACAATTGGCTTTAGCCGAAACATACGTTAAATTTCAGCTAAAACCAACTAGATATATTTTTGTACAGTATCTATTTCATTATACTAAAGCCAGTTTCTATTGATATTCTCTGTCCACACGCATCCGTCAAAATAAAGTTTTGCTGTCTGATACCCCAAAAGAGTTGAGCTCCCGCCCAACTTTCTCTGTAAGTATCAGAAAACCTTTGCTCCACAAA
>DASSWV010000509.1:0-3244 GCA_035704545.1 Pelobium sp. | reverse complement strand
ACATTATTGCGGTAGTCTACTAAATCGGTTAAAGCGAAAGCTTTTCCGGCTTCCTCTCCAAATCTTGGGTTACGACTATCATGATTTGCCATAAGGTTGTGATGAAATGAAGCATTTTTACCTCCCCATACTCCTCCGTATCCATGCCCTCCTTTGCCGTGTACAGAATTTCTTAAGCTTTCTGTGATGATGCTCCATTGCAGCGTAAAATTCTCGTTAGCATAAAAAGAAACACACTCATCTGTTGACCAGCTCATGGAGCAATGATCTACCATGATGTTTTTATGGAACCTTCCGCCAAAAGCATCCCCTTCTACTTTCGCTTCATCCCCCATTCTAAAGCGGAGAAACCTGTAAATCACGTTATCTGCATCATTTACTACATCATAATCTTTCAAGCAAATTCCATCGCCAGGGGCAGTTTGGCCTGCTATGGTAAGGTCTCCGTTTCTTATCTGCAGTCTGCTTTTTAATTCGATTGTACCAGAAACATCGAAAACAATAATTCGTTTTCCACTTTGATTGATGGCGTCTCTTAAACTCCCCGGACCGCTGTCGTTAAGGTTGGTTACTTTAATTACCTTTCCACCTCTTCCGCCGGTGATATCTTTAGCAAAGCCCTCAGCACCAGGGAAGGCTAATGCTTCTTCGGTAACTTTAACGGGTTTGTCATCTGGTATTTCAATTACTTCGTTGCCTTTGGCCTTCTTTTTTTTGCAGGCACCTGTGGCAACCAAGAAAAAAAGTGAGAACGTTAGTATTGCAATTGAACTTCTTCTATTATAAATCATATTAGTCATCATATTATGATCCCAGTTTGTTTTTTGGGGAGTCCTTATTTTTATAAGCATTTGGTTAGTATCCTAAAGGATTTTATCAACCTCCGTCTATTACCTAAGCCTAGCGGTTCTGTTAGGTTGTAAAACAAGCTAATTAAACTAGAGGTAATGAATTGACATACCTCTAGTTTTAAGATATGTTACAATCTCCCTCGAGGGTCTCCAGCAGTACTTCTGCCAGGAAAACCGTTGTCTTTAATCTTGAAATTGAAAGAAGATGGTTCGGTAAATACATCAGTGGAAGATCTTGTATAGGCGGTAACATTAGCAAAACCATTAGTTGCTACATAATCTGATAAACTAAATGTATTGCTTACATCTACAATTACACCACTTGCAGCTCTGTAGCCTCTTACACCGGTACCTTTGCCCACATCATACCCAATCCCAAAAATTGAGTTGTATATTTTAATACCTAAAGTGATATTAAACGAGCTAAAATCTATTAAATAGTTGCCGCCAGAAGGCGCTTCGTTGAAAGTACAGCTTTCTATCAAGATAGAATTAGCATCGTTTTTACTTGCGATAAATTTCTCGACTTTGGCAAAAGTTGAATTAGTAAAAACAAAATTATTGACTTTTGCACCTCCATTATCAACGTTTATCACACCATACCCACTGATGCTATTGATTTTAGAATTGTTAATTATAAAATTGTCTACAGTTACATCACCAGTTTTTATCCTTACTAAACCTCTAAAATTTGAGGCTTCGCAACCGTCAAATTTTATTGTCCCGATATTACAAGCCCGAGAAATATTCATAACGTACTTAGAGCTATACCCATCATCCGTTGTAAGCACAACGTTTCTAAAAACTATTGAATCAATGGTTGCACCACTTTCTGTATCAAAATTAGAAGGTAGGTTTATAACAGCAGGCTCACGGTTAATTGGATCGTTACCACTTACAAATGTTAATGTTTTATCAATTGCGTAAGAACTAGTGATGTTATAAGTTTGGCCTTTTTTAAGAATGATGGTGCTTCCAGAAGCCACCGTAGGTAAGGTGTCTATCAATACGTTTGGCCTATCTTCAATTTCTCTTAAGTCAACCAAAATTCCGGAGAACGGTGCTTTAGTGGTATAAAAACTATAGCCTCTAAGCGTAGTACCGCTATATAACTCCATATAATATTTGGTGGAGGGCTGGAGATTAGTTACCAAACGATACGTACTGTCCCTATCGATATCAGTAAGTGCAACTTCTTTTACCACAGTTGTTTTGTCTTCTAGATAAACTTTAATATTAGTTACTGCTAAACCTTCATCTTCCCAACTAACCAAAGCAGATTCATCTGATAAATCATTTAAAGTTGGGCTGTTTAAAATAGTTGGGAATTTTGGTGTTTTAACCTCCCCCAAATCTGCAAATTTTGAGTTTTTAGCAGTATCAGTGGCATTTCCTCTTACTCTTATCTGATACAATTGGTCGTAAAGTAAGTTTTCAAAAAGGGCGTAGTTGGTATCTACGTCCATACTTACTGCCACAGTTTTAAAGCTATCGATACTTAGTTGCGCCGTATAAGAAACTGCTTCTTTTGAGGAAAGCCATGTTACTTCTATATAATTGCTAGGCGAATTTACACCGTCCTTTGCAACTGTAGGTCTAAATATTCTTGAGGCCTCTGGCAACAAATCTTCCTTTTTGCAGGCTGATAATAATACCAGCGCCAACAAAAACGTTCCGAGTATTTTTTTCATACTTAATATCTTTATTGTTATATGTTTAATATCCATAACCATTATTGTTTACTATACCTAAACTGCTTGTTACAGTACTGCCATGTACAGGTAAGATGTATCTTACTGCTGTTTGTCCTGTATTATCCGGATAGCCTCTCCAACTTACCAAAGTATAAGAAACCGGGCCGGAGGTTTTGGTATCATACAACCCTTTCATCCAGTTGGCCTTTAGGTATCCATCTGGGTTATCTCCTTTATTAGGAACGTCTTTTAAATTTGCCGGTTCAGCAACTTTTCTGTACCTGTTTAAAAAAGTAACTGTTTTATCAGGGTTCTGTTTATAGTATAATACGTCTGGCAAATCGGAGAAAATACCTACGCCGGCATTAGCGTCTTCACCCATTTGGATGAGATCGTTTCGGGTTTGCGCAATTTTTTCGCCGTACAAGTTCCATCTTTCCAAATCGTATTTACGGATACACTCGCCCCCAAATTCCCAAGCTCTTTCATTTACAATGGCATTAAAAAAACCGTCGTAATCTCCAACAAGATCATCAACATACTGGTCTACCTTTAAAGTCATTATGGCATCATCCACTCCGGCAAAGGCTCTTCTTCTTACTCTTTTTAATGCTTCTGTTGCTACCGGTGTTGGCCCATCATTCAGCTCGTTTTCTGTCTCTGCCAACATTAATAATACATCTGAATACCTCATCATAG
>DASSWV010000505.1:0-5404 GCA_035704545.1 Pelobium sp. | reverse complement strand
CAAAGCTTCTTCCCAAATCTTAGCCGGTTGATCATACCACAATTTCAATGGTTCTTTAACTTGTGCAGATGCTGAAAAAGCTATCAACAAAAAGAAAATTAAAATATATTTTTTCATAATCTGTTTATTTTTTGATCTACTATATTAGTTGAAGCTAATGATGTGCTAAAAAATATTTTATCAAGTTCCCTTGCCGTTAACCTCACTATAAAAACCTGATCAGTAAAAGATGAAAATATCCCTCTTTTATAGCTATTTAACAAATTAACATCAATAATTTTAGTTAACTCTAGTTGGACTTTTTTTAATGTTTTCTAACCAATTCTGCATTTCTTTCACTTTTTCCGGAAACCTTGCAGCTAGATTATTTTGTTCAAAAACATCATTTTTTAAATTGTAAAGCTGGACATCCTTTGACATTCCAGTTTCTATATTTTTATGCTTTTTCTTCAAAGGTGTTGACATACTAACCGGATGGATGTATTTCCAATCGCCTGATCTTAAGGCTAAAGTAAAGGACTCTTCTAACATTACCTTTCTTCCGCCCTTTTTCTGTTTTCCCAACAAAACTGGTAAAGCATTAAAACTATCTACAGCCTCATTTTCATTTAACTCAACACCTACCAATTTGCTCAAAGAATGATAAATATCTATTTGCGAGAATAAAGCGTTGCTTACACCAGATTTGATTTTAGAAGGCCAATAAGTAATAGTTGGCACTCTTGTTCCACCTTCAAAAGCACTATATTTACCACCTCTAAAAGGTCCTGCTGGTTTGTGGTCGCCAAGCATTTCAACAGATTTATCTGCATAACCATCGTCTAAAACAGGTCCATTATCACTACTAAAAATAACTAGGGTGTTTTCAGCGATGCCCAAACTGTCTAAAGTTTTCATGAGCTCACCAGTACAGTAATCCATCTGGGCAATGGCATCTCCTCGGGGCCCCATACTGCTTTTCCCAACAAACATCGGATGTGGCACTCGTGGCACATGTATATCCTGAAAAGCGAAATACAAGAAAAATGGATTGGATTTATTGGCAGTCATATACTCTTTTGCCTTCTGAGTTAAAAGCAGAGAGAATTCTTCATCTTTCCATAATGCCGACTCGCCCCCACTCATAAAACCAATTCTACTTACTCCATTAACAATAGTATTGCTATGTTGTAAATCGGCTTTCATTTTTAAAAGTTCAGGATTTTCTGTCCCAGTCGGTCTATTGCCAATTTTGCTTTCGTAACTAACTTTAATTGGGTCTTTAGGATCTAAATTAACCACCCGTTGATTTTCTGTATAAACTGTTGGAACGCGGTCGCCTGTGGCAGGAATTAAAAAACTATAATCAAAACCTATCTCTTTTGGCCCCATGCTGATGTAACCGTTCCAATCTATATTGCCATTTCCTAAACCTAAGTGCCATTTCCCAATTACCGCAGTATTGTAACCTGCTCTTTTAAGCATGTTTGCTACGGTTGGCGTTTCGGGAGTGATTAAAGCTGGCGCATCTCCCGGTAAAATGGAAGCTTTGTTTCTAAAAGCGTATTTACCTGTTAATAATGAAAAACGAGATGGTGTACAGGTTGAAGCTCCACAGTGTCCGTCTGTAAACAGCAAACCTTTAGATGCCATTTTATCAAGATTAGGTGTTTCTACTCCTTTAGCGCCATAAACTCCTAAATCGCCATAACCTAAATCATCAACATAAATGATCACAATATTGGGCTTTTTATCTTGTGCGTAATTAATGTTTGGAAACGCTACAATTAGTATAGCTAAAATAGTTAGGCCTAAAAAACACTTATTCATAATTGAGATAATATTGTATCAAGAATTATTCTCGCAAAAAAAATTCTTAACTGGTTTATAATAGCTCAAAAGTAAACTGTTGTGTTCCAAAGCTTGGGTATAAAGCATTCAAACAACCACCTCAAACATGTCAAATTAAATTTTTATTGAGGTATTTCATTTTGGTCATAAAGTCAAAAAAATGTTCGGTTTTTCGATTGAGCTGTTCGTTTCGCTCGGTCCGTTTTGTTCGGCTAAATACCCTGTAAAAAGCAAAATTTAAAATTTCAGTTCGGTCGGTCAAAAAAACCGCAACTGAGCATTTCATTCGACTAAAACTTAAAGAAGAACTTTCAGTTCGGTCGGAAATTGTTTCTAAGGACCATTACAGGCTATTCGCTAGTAATACCACATAAGATTGGCGAATTTGTGTTGTAATGGCATAGAAAGCAGAAACTTGTCTGCCCGTATAAACTTAGTTAATTGCGATGAAATAACGTAAAGCAGTTCAGCCATTATAATACAAATTTGTGGTTATAAGGCGTTTTTTTATGCGGTTAGTGGATTTACTTTTAGTTGTCCGCCAACTGCTTTTAATACTTTCATAATGGTCGAAAATTGTGGTTTTGCACCGTCAGATAATGCTTTGTATAAACTTGGTCTGCTCATTCCGGTTTCTTGTGCTATTTTGGTCATACCAATTGCTTTAGCAATATGTCCAATTGCAGTAACAACTTCAGTGTCGTTTCCTTCTTCTAAAACGGCATTTAGATATTCGGCAATCATCTCATTGCTGTCTAAATAATCTGCTATGTCAAATTTTGATGTCTCCATTTTATTTTTTTATTTTATCCCAAATTTCTTTCGCTTTTTCTATGTCTTTTTGTTGAGTTGATTTGTCGCCCCCAATTAATAGAATAATAATCTTTCCGTCGGTTTCTTTGAAATAAATCCTGTACCCTTTTGCATAATTGATTTTCAATTCGCTAATTCCGTTTCCAACTGGCTTACAGTCCCCGAAATGTTCTTCATTTTCGAGTTTTTGAAGTCTGAACAAAATTTTGGCTTTTGCTCTCAAGTCATTCAGTTTCTTAAACCACTTATCAAATTCTGTTGACCTTTCAATAAAATACATTTTTTAAATTGTATTCGTTCGGATACAAAAATATAATAAATAGTTTGATGTTACAAATTCATTTTTGAGGATTTGTCGAGTTAAAATGCCTTATAACTTACATATATATGTGCAATCCAATGAGACAAATACAACCACCCTCTGCTGTATTTTCGCAATTTTCATAAGCATCTATCCGTCCCCCTTCAAAAAACAATTAGCGTGATTTTTAAATAATTTATTGCCCGATGTTCCAAATTTTATCATACCCTAATGCAACTTCTTTCAAACGAAGGTTTCGGATACCATCAGTTAAACCAGCCAATAACTCATCTGCAGAACAAGCATTTGCCAAAGCTTTTGGGCTGGTTTTTACAGCGTCTCCGTTAAAGGTTTTGCCCACGGTATTTACCACATGTAATCCACCGTACTGACCTTGTTTATTGTTGTTTTTTTCGTCTCTGCCGGTAATATTCAACGTTAACGTTGGTATTAGAATTACTTTTCCGGCGTTATTTCCAGAAACTTGAAAGTTCAAATGCATGCTTACTAAACCATCCACGTCTGTTTCCTTCATCATATTTACAACAGGATTGTCTGATGTAAAATTACTACTTACAGCACCTAAAATTTCTCCAATTGAGGTTGCCTCTACACGTTGTGTACCTTTGTAGCTAGTTTGCACAAACTTTTCTGTATTGGTTTGGCCAGCCGGAAAAAGCGTTTTGTAATTGGCATTGCTCGTTATTTTTTCTACCGGTACAAACTCAATATTGTACTCGGTCTTCATAAATGCTACCAAGCCGTTGTAAACTTTATCCATCACACTTTGCCATTGGGTATTGGCCAATTGCGGAAACTGATAGGTAGTGGTGGTGGTGGTAATTATTCTGGTTTTATCGTAACCATAGCGCTCGCTAACATTTGTTTCTGATTTGTAGGTGCTACCTGATAATGTAAAAGAGCTTAAACCGAATTTAGATCCGCTCGAAAACGGAATACCGGTATTAGCATTAGGCTTAAACGCAGTATATGCAATACCATTTGCATTTTTTTCACTGACTTTAATAGAAGCATAAACACTTTCCTCTTGCTTCCCTTTTACCACAACCGGCATAGATGCGTAAGAAACTGCTTTAATTTCTGCGGTCTGTAAATCTCCTTTATTCTGAGACGCATCCATTTTATCACGCTCTGTAATAAATTCACGTTCCACAATCAAAAAGTTTTCTCCTTTGTTATAATTTCCAACTCCCTTCAAACTTCCTGCAATTTCTGGATTGCTCAAAGATTCTTTTGGGATAGTTACCGTTACCTGCGCATCTTTCCCGGCTTCAAAATTGGCAAAATGGTTTAAAGCCCTCGCTCCGGCAACATCTGTGATTAGGGAAATTCTTATCCTAGTGCCTTCTGAACCTGGCGGATTGGTGTAGGTTAGTTTGATGTCTTCGCTTAAATCAAGAATTGGCAAAGAGGTTTGTCCGTTGATAGCTATAATTTCAACTTTAGGAATTGGTTTCAGCGAAAAGCTTGCTTCATCGCCAGAAACAGTTTTAACTTTGATGTTTTTAGGCGTATTAAAAGCTGTTCTGAATACAGTTAAGTAAGATCCAAGACCAACATAATCCATCTCTTTACCTTCGCAAGTTACCGAACCGTCAATTTTAAACATTCCCAATCCATCACCTTTCATAAAGGTTACACTTACCATATAATCTCCTTCAATAGTTCCTTTAGGGAAATATTTTGCCTCAGAAGTATTGATTTCTGGAGGATAAATCCCGGAAATGATAGAAGTTTTTGCAACTGCGCCGTCCAGTTCTTTGGTGGTGCTCGTCATCATATTGCCAACTAGGTTGCCAATTTTCTCTCCAATTTTAATATCGGGCATTTTAAGTTTGAACTTGCTTTTCTTTTTTTCTTGTGCGGATGCTAAGCCAACATATAGTATGGCCAATAAAATGAGTGAGATTTTTTTCATGATGTGGTTATTTATTGTTTGAGGGTTGATTGAAGTTTATTGAGTCTCTATAATGCCAGGCCTGCGGTGGATGTTGCCAAAAAATTGAGTCTTTTTTAACAAATCATCTACACAGAGCGATTTCTCTACACAAATCAAGTAAATAAAGTAAGGCTACAACTACGTGTTTTTACTGATTTTACAAACCCCGGTAACAGGTTATAAGCACTTTGAAGCTTTATAGCTTACAAGAAAAAGTCTACTGATTGAGTTAGTGAAGCATCTTGATGCTTATAATTGATTAATTGAAGCGTATGAGCATTAATCCAGACCGAGCGTAAGAAGAAAAAATGTCACAGTCATTAACAATCCACAAAGCAAAAGGGTAAATAGTAGAATAGCGCAGAATAAACCTGCTCGCAGTGCACATTGAGCTAAAAACAGATAAAAAAATTACCTACCCAAGCAATGCAAAAATCGTTTTTGAATATGATGTCTTTTAGTTAGGGTGGAAATATCGGGCTACAGCCAAAAAATAGAGC
>DASSWV010000354.1:0-17055 GCA_035704545.1 Pelobium sp. | reverse complement strand
CTGCTTATCATCAATACTAACAATGTTGTATCCTCCCACACTATCTTTAGCCCGCAGGTTAGAACGCCCCATCACGTTTGGGATACCCTCTGAAATATATTTTTTGTTCTGGTGACCGTGGCCACAGAGCATGAGCTGTATATTCCCTTTTTTTAACAAATCAATAGCACTGAACCAGTTATTTAGTGAAGAGTCTTGAGGATAATGGTTTACGTAAACAATTGGCGTTCTATCTGGTACCTCATTAATCACGGAATCAAGCCAAACAATATCTTCCCTTGGAATTTGGCCCGGTCCCATCCTCATGTAAGGGCCAGAACCTGTACCAATAAACCGGTATCCGTTATAAGAAAACGTAAAAGTTCCTGATTTAAAAACTTTTATGAACGAATTTCCACCGCTTTCGGACCAATTTGTGTCATGGTTGCCCGGGCTAACATAGTATGGCGCCTTCAAACTATCTAAAATCTGCTTGGCCAATAACAGTTCTGCATCGGAACCAAATTCGGTCACATCCCCAGATACAATTACAAATGCTATCTGTGGATTACCATTAATATCCCGTACTGTTCTCCTTAAATCTTCCGCTGCGGTAGGGTTGCCGATGTGGGTATCGGTAACGTGAGCGAATTTAAATGGTTGGGCAAATGACCTTGATCCAAAACATATAAGAAATATTAAAAAAAGCCTACTCCACATAAATTCAGATATTCAAACGTTTAAAATAAAAAATAGCGACTTAAAGTGTTTTTATCGGCAACAACTACCTACTATAGAAATAAATGTATTAATATTCGCACAAAAACGCAAATATTTCCAAATACAACAACAAAAAAACGCATAAAACAGCAATTAAAACTAACTCCTATTTATGAGAAACACTCACAAAAATACCACAGTACTCTAATATTCAACAGATTAGAGATGATGATGGCTGAAAAACCTGTTTTTTAATCATTTCTGATTTTTGCGTTTTTTCATTTTAGTAGTATTAGGAAAGTTCTTCAGCTTAGTTTGATCTCCGAATGTTAAACTTTTGTGTGGAAACCGTTTACAAACCAATCAAAAAAAATTGCTTTTTAATTTTAAAATAGTGAATACATTTTATGATAGATTTTCTACTTTTAACGCATGAGCATCTCGAAATGGAAAACAACCTCTTCTAAATATTTGGTAAAAAAACCGTGGGCAACTTTACGGGTTGATGAGTGCAAACTTCCCGACGGAAGAATAGCTTCTGAATATTACGTATTAGAGTACCCAAATTGGGTAAATGTTGTTGCCATTACGGAGGATAAAAAAGTGATTATGGTAAGGCAATACCGCCATAGTGGAGATATTGTTTCCATCGAAATTCCTGGCGGCGTGATTGATGGAGATGAAAAACCAGTGGAGGCTGCAAAAAGAGAACTTTTGGAAGAAACGGGATATCTTTTTGAGAATTTTGAATTGGTAAGCACTATTTACCCAAACCCGGCAACATCAAATAACGTGACTTATTGCTATTTAGCAAAGGGCGGCAAAAAAGTTCAGGAACAGGACTTAGATGAACATGAAGACATAGATATTGAGTTTTACACCATTGCTGAGGTCAAAGAAATGTTACTCGCAAATAAAATTCCACAGGCTTTACATGTAACTGGCTTAGTTTATGCTTTTCTGAAAATGGGCGAGTTAAGTTAGTTATTAAGGAGTTCATTACCCATACGAACAGCCTAGCCAACTAACAAACGAAAAACCTAACCAACTAAAAAAAATGAGCATATTCACAAAAATAATAAACGGAGAAATTCCGGCACACAAAATCGCAGAAACTGAAAATTATTTAGCTTTTCTGGATATCAACCCTTTAAAAATAGGTCATGTACTGGTGATCCCTAAGCAGGAAACCGATTACATTTTTGATTTAGATGATGAAACCTATGGAGGTTTAATGATTTTCGCAAAAGTGATTGCAAGTGCAATTAAAAAAGCCATTCCTTGCACTAGAGTAGGCGTGGCAGTTATAGGATTAGAAGTCCCTCATGCGCACATCCATTTGGTTCCCTTGGATAACATCACGGATATGGATTTTAGCAACCCTAAACTTAAGCTATCCGAAAAAGAATTGAGCGATGTTGCGCTAAGAATACTGGGTGCTTTTTAAAAAATTTTTTCCATAATTACAGCGGTAGCACCAGTATTATTCGCCACATAATTTTTAGCTTTCTTGCCAGCTTCTTTTCTAAATTCAGGCTGATTGACTAATTTATCAAAAATTAGGTTAAGCTCTTGTAGGTTTGCAATGGTAAACCCTCCGCCAACAGCAATTAAATCTTGAGCTTCCTGAAATTTACGGTAATTGCTACCAAATACAACAGGCAATCCCCAAGCGGCAGCTTCTAAAGTATTGTGTATTCCTGTACCGAAACCGCCACCAATGTAAGCAACTTCTCCGTAACTATATAAGGAAGAAAGCATCCCAATATTATCAATAATAATGCACTTTACCCCCCCATTAATTTTTTCGGGTTTTTCAGCCAAAGTAGAATAACGCACCGCGTTTCCGGCTAACAATCGTTCTAAACTTACAATTTTATCTTCGCCGATTTCGTGAGGCGCAAAAATCACTTTCCAGTTTTCATCCAAATTTTTAATGTACTCAACAATCAACTCTTCATCCGCAGGCCAAGTGCTTCCTGCAATAATCAGTTGAGCACTTCCTTTAAATTCTTTAATCAACGGAAATTCCTTTTTATTTTTCGCTAAATCTAAAACGCTGTCAAATCTAGTATCGCCACAAACGGTAAAATTATTCAACCCAATGCTATTTAACAACTCAGCTGATTCCTTGTTCTGCACAAAAAAGTGTTTTACAAAACTTAAAATCTTCCGGTTAAAACCTCCATACCATTTGAAAAACATTTGGCTAGACCTAAAAATAGCAGAACTTATATAAACAGGAATTTGTTGGTGATGAAGCTCTTTATAAAACTGATACCAGTACTCGTACTTATTAAAAATCGCCATTTCTGGCCGAAACAAATCGATAAATTGCTTAGCATTCTCTGCGGTATCTAAAGGCAAATACAGAATATAATCGCCCAAGGGCGAGTTTTTCCGAATCTCATAACCCGATGGAGAGAAGAAAGTGATGATAATTTCTTTTTCGGGATAATTTTTTCTAATCGCTTGCAATAAAGGTTTTCCCTGCTCAAACTCGCCCAGAGAAGCAAAGTGCAGCCAAACCTTCTGTGTTTTTGGGTTCGGATTAAATTTTTGTGTCCAATCTTTTCTACCATCAATCCATAGTTTCGCCTTTTTATTGAAAAACGAAAATAAAAGAACTAGCAAATAATAAACTTTAATCGCAATGTTATAAAAAATAGGCATTTATCTATCTAATGATTAACTTCGTCACGTTTGAAAAATTTGACAAAAATACTCAATTTAAAATGAAGATAGCAGTAATTGGAACGGGATATGTGGGCTTAGTAACCGGCACTTGTTTAGCCGAAACCGGAAACGATATCATTTGTGTAGATATTGTAGAAGCAAAAGTAAATAAGATGAAAAACGGCGAACTGCCGATTTACGAGCCGGGTCTGGACATCCTTTTTCACAGAAATATTGAGCAGGGAAGGTTAAAGTTCACCACCGATCTTGCCGAAGCAATCAAAGATGCGGAGATCATCTTCTTGGCATTGCCAACCCCTCCGGGCGGAGACGGAAAAGCCGATTTAAGCTATGTTCTGGGCGCTGCCAAAGATATTGCCAATCTGATTACAGACTATAAAGTGATTGTAACAAAGTCAACCGTTCCTGTTGGAACTGCGGACAAAGTGAAAGCGGTATTTACCGAGAACACCTTAGTTGAAGTGGACGTGGTCTCTAACCCCGAGTTTTTACGCGAAGGCGTTGCCGTTGATGATTTTATGAAACCCGACCGTGTGGTGGTGGGTACAAGGAGCGAAAGGGCAAAAAAACTGATGGAAGAACTTTATGCGCCTTACGTAAGATCCGGAAATCCGGTTATTTTTATGGACGAGCGTTCGTCTGAACTTACAAAATATGCCGCCAACTCATTTTTGGCAACCAAGATCACATTTATGAACGAAGTTGCAAACCTTTGCGAACTGGTGGGTGCAGATGTGGATATGGTGCGCAGAGGAGTTGGTGCAGATGACCGCATCGGCAAAAGATTTTTATTCCCTGGAATCGGCTACGGCGGAAGCTGTTTCCCTAAAGATGTGCAGGCGCTGGCTTTGTCATCCAAAGAATACAATTACGATTTCAAGATTTTAGATGCGGTAATGGAAGTCAACCAAACGCAGAAACTGAAAATCGTTGAAAAAATGATGAAATATTACGGTGGCGATGTAAAAGGCAAAAAGTTTGCACTTTGGGGCCTAGCTTTTAAACCAGAAACTGATGACATCAGGGAAGCACCCGCATTATATATTATTGACGAGCTGACTAAAGCTGGTGCCGAAATTGTAGCTTACGACCCAGAAGGAATGGAAAACGTCAAAAAAATGAAAGGCGATGTTCTGGCTTTCGCCGAGACAGCTTATGATGCCCTGGACGGAGCGGATGCTTTGATCATTGCTACAGAATGGCAGGCTTTCAGAAATCCGGACTTTAAACAGATTGAGGATAGGTTAAAAGCTAAAGTGATTTTTGACGGTAGAAACCTTTATGATCTGCATAAAATGATTGATCTGGGATTTTATTACAACAGCATCGGCAGAGCAGAAGTTAAAGCATAAAAAATCCTAATGATGAAAAAAAGAGTATTGATTACCGGTGCGGCCGGATTTTTAGGATCGCACCTTTGCGACAGGTTTATCAAAGAAGGATACCACGTTATCGGGATGGACAACCTGATTACCGGTGATTTGGCAAATATCGAACATTTGTTCAAACTGGAAGATTTTGAGTTTTACAACCACGATGTTTCCAAGTTTGTTCACGTTCCGGGCGAGTTGGATTATATTTTACATTTCGCATCACCGGCAAGCCCCATCGATTATTTAAAAATCCCCATCCAAACTTTAAAAGTTGGTTCTTTGGGTATCCATAATTTATTGGGTCTGGCCCGAGTTAAAAAAGCAAGGTTAATTATTGCTTCAACATCCGAAGTTTATGGAGATCCGGCCGTAAATCCACAGCCAGAAGAATACTGGGGAAATGTAAACCCGGTTGGTCCACGAGGAGTTTACGACGAAGCCAAACGTTTCCAGGAAGCCATCACCATGGCATACCATACTTTCCACGGCGTAGAAACCCGTATCGTAAGAATTTTCAATACTTACGGACCACGGATGCGATTAAATGATGGCAGAGTTTTACCGGCATTTATCGGTCAGGCTTTACGTGGCGAAGATTTAACAGTTTTTGGTGATGGAACACAAACCCGTTCTTTCTGTTATGTAGATGATTTGGTAGAAGGCATTTACAGATTGTTGCTTTCTGATTATGTACAGCCAATGAATATCGGTAACCCGGATGAAATCACCATCGGTCAGTTTGCCGAAGAAATCATTAAATTAACCGGAACCAACCAGAAAGTAATTTACAAAGATTTGCCACAAGATGACCCAAAACAGCGCCGCCCAGATATTACCAAAGCAAGGGCAATTTTAAACTGGGAACCGAAGGTAAACAGAGCAGAAGGACTGAAAATCACTTACGAATATTTCAAAACTTTAACCAAAGAACAGTTGGATAAAGTAGATCATAAAGACTTTACGAATTATAATAAATAAGCAAATGGGAAACAAGATTTTAGTGACGGGCGGAACGGGATTTATTGGTTCACACACCGTTGTAGAACTTTACAATGCTGGTTATACGCCTGTAATTGTAGATAATCTTTCTAATTCATCGATAAAAATTTTAGATCAGATTGAGAAGATCATCGGTTACAAACCAGAGTTTCATGAGTTTGATTTATGCGATGAAGCTAAAACAGCCGATTTTATCAATGCAAACGCTGATATCAAAGGAATTATCCATTTTGCAGCTTTTAAAGCGGTTGGCGAATCGGTACAAAAACCTTTGGAATATTACAGAAACAACTTTTTCTCACTCATCAATTTATTAACTCCTTACAAAGGAAAAAACATCAATTTCGTGTTTTCTTCTAGCTGTACAGTTTACGGCCAGCCAGATGTTTTGCCAGTTACAGAAGCAGCTCCAGTTAAAAAAGCAGAATCTCCTTACGGAAACACCAAGCAGATTGCTGAAGAAATTTTGAGCGAAACCGCAACGGTAAATAAAAACTATAACATTGTTGCTTTAAGATATTTTAATCCGGTTGGGGCGCATGAAACTGCCTTAATTGGCGAATTGCCCATCGGTGTGCCACAAAACTTAATTCCATTTGTTACGCAAACCGCTATCGGGAAACGAGAAAAAATCACCGTTTTCGGTGACGATTATGATACTCCAGACGGAAGCTGCATCAGAGATTATATTCATGTGGTTGATTTGGCAAAAGCTCATGTTGCGGCAATTAAACGTATGGAAGAAGGGAAATCAGAAGATAATTACGAGGTTTTCAACATCGGCACCGGAAAAGGAACAACCGTTTTAGAAATCATCAACGCTTTTGAAAAATCAACCGGCGAAAAACTGAATTATACCATCGGTCCACGCCGAGCAGGAGATATTGAAAAAGTTTATGGCGATGTAACCAAATCTGCGGAAGCTTTAGGCTGGAAAGCAGAACTAAATGTAGATGACATGATGAAATCTGCATGGGAATGGGAAAAATATATACAGAAGAATCCGTTCTAGTTTGTTAGGGTTTAGGTGGTTAGTTTGTTAGGAAATGCAAAACGAACCACCTAAACAATTATTCAATTAACCTAGGTTGTGAGGTTTTAGTTGGTCAGTTTGTTACATAAGCAAGACGAACCACCGAATCACCGAACCACCTAACCACCTAAAAAAATGAAAATCCTCATCACCGGCGGAGCCGGATTTATTGGTTCACACGTTGTTAGACGTTTTGTGAATACTTATCCAGATTACCAAATAGTAAACCTGGATAAACTGACTTACGCGGGAAATCTCGAAAATTTACGCGATGTTGAAAAGTCATCCAACTACAAATTTGTAAAAGGAGATATTGTTGACGCCACTTTTATTCAGGATTTGTTTGATAAAGAACAATTCGATGCGGTAATTCATTTAGCGGCAGAATCTCATGTGGACCGTTCCATCTCCAACCCTATTGAGTTTGTGATGACCAACGTTGTTGGTACAGTAAATCTGTTGAACGCTGCAAGAACCAGTTGGAAGGGCGATTACGATAAAAAACGTTTTTACCACGTTTCTACGGATGAAGTTTATGGCGCTTTAGGCGAAGGAACAGAAATGTTTACCGAAGAAACTTCGTATGATCCGCATTCGCCATATTCGGCTTCTAAAGCAAGTTCAGATCATTTTGTAAGAGCTTATTTTGATACTTACGGAATGGATTGTGTAATTTCTAATTGCTCTAACAATTATGGTTCGCACCATTTTCCAGAGAAATTGATTCCGCTTTCTATCCATAATATCCAACAAAATAAAGCTATCCCGATTTACGGAAAAGGCGAAAACATCAGAGATTGGCTTTGGGTTGAAGATCATGCAAGAGCAATTGACGTAATTTTTCACAAAGCAAAATCGGGCGAAACTTATAATATTGGTGGGCATAACGAGTGGGCCAATATTGATTTGATCAGAACCTTGTGCAAAGTGATGGACAGAAAGTTAGGTCGTGAGGAAGGAACATCTGAAAAATTGATTACCTACGTAACAGACAGGGCCGGCCACGATTTACGTTACGCCATTGATGCTACAAAACTGAAAAACGAATTAGGCTGGGAGCCTAGCTTGCAATTTGAAGAAGGCTTAGAAAAAACGGTAGATTGGTATTTAGCGAACCAAACTTGGCTAAATAACGTTACTTCTGGCAATTACCAGAGTTACTACGAAGATCAATACCAAAACAGATAAATGTTCGGTCTTTTTAAAAAGAACAAAAAAATACCAGAATTTGATTTTAGCACTATCGGGATTGATATGCACTCGCATATTCTTCCCGGTATTGATGATGGCGCACCAACGGTTAAAGAATCCGTGATGATGGTCAAACGCTTTCAGCAACTCGGCTTTAAAAAGCTAATTGCTACGCCACACATTATGGCGGATTATTACCGCAATACGCCAGATACCATCAACAAAGCTTTGGAGGAACTGCGGGAAGAATTGGTGAAGCAAAACATTGATATGCCAATTGAAGCTGCAGCCGAGTATTATTTAGATGAAACCTTTGAAAACAAAATCAATAAAGGGAACCTGATGACCATGGGTGGCGATTATATTTTGTTTGAACTTTCTTACATCAATTATCCCAACAACATTAAAGACATTATCCAAAAATTAAATGATAAAGGTTTAAAGCCGATTTTAGCGCATCCAGAGCGCTATCCTTATCTACATGGATCCATCGAAAATTACTACAAAATCAGAGAGTTTGGCTGTTATTTCCAACTAAATGCCATTTCTTTAGCTGGCTATTATGGCAAGCAAACTCAAAAAATAGCCGAACAATTGGTGGATAATATGATGATTGATTTCATTGGTTCTGATATGCACCATTTCAAACACGCTGATGCTTTGCAACAAACTCTTTTTACGCCACATTTGAAGATGCTGTTTGAAGAAGCTTCATTACAGAATGTGATGTTAGGAAAATAATCTGTATTTTATTTATCTGCTATCTTCCTTAAAAGTTCGATTTGCTCTTGCTTAAGCCTTTGGCTCTTTCTGAAGTAAGAAACTATCACTAGAAAAATCGTAACGGGTATTAATAGTGCAATAAACAATATTATAATTTCTGGAATTCCGAGGTTTAAGAAAAGCAAGTTCATGTTTAAGTTTTAAATGTCTAGTTAAAATTAATAATTTATCTAAAACTTAACGAATTAATTTATCACGCTTTCATTTATTCAAACTCATTCATTTAACGACCATACCGTAGAAGAGTCGAAGTATTTCAAAGCTGTAAGAAATTTGTAGAAAAAAACCGGAAAAAGATTAGTGTACGTCCAAAATTTGTATATTTGTACGTATATAAACTATAGTAATGGATACAAAACTAACTTTAAAGCTGGATAAAGAAATCATAGAAAAGGCTAAGCAATATGCTTCTGAAAAAAAGTTAAGCCTGTCTAAGCTAATTGAAATTTACCTTAATTCTTTGACTTCCGCCAACCATATAAGCGAATTAGAGATATCGCCTTTTGTAAAAAGTCTTACTACAGGAATTAGACTTCCTGCGGATTACGATTATAAAAAAGAGCGTGGAGATTACTTAGAAAAGAAACACAGATGAGCAGACTATTTTTAGACACTAATGCCATCTTAGATTTGTTGGGGGAAAGAATTCCTTTTTTTGATTCAATTGCGAAAGTTGCAACATTAGCCGATCAAAAAAAAATCACACTTTATGCTTCACCGCTATCATTTACAACCGTCGATTATGTGTTAAATAAATTTGAATCTTCAGAATCAGTTTTAAACAAATTAAGAAAATTTAAAATTATTTGTAAAGTCTGCACTGTTGATGAAAAAACAATAGAAAAGGGTTTAAATTCAAACTTTAAAGATTTTGAAGACGCTGTTCAGTATTTTACAGCCATTCGATCAAATTGCTCAATCATCATAACAAGAAATGGAAAAGATTTCACCAATTCAATTATTCCAGTAATGACAGCTGAAGAATATTTGAGTAGCATCATTTAAAGCAGCTTCCCATAAAAATATGTTCTTTCCGAAGTACACACTCCGCTTGCATCGGCAATATTTCAGCTCGCAACTAATGTAGTGGACTGTCCCAAGGGATCTTGATATGTCAGCCCTTCTCACGATAGTTGTCGCGAGACCTAAAAAACCCACTCTTTTCCAAATAAAAGCTGGCTGGCTGGTTTTAAATTTTTATTTTCGCTGTTATATCATAAATCGTAAAAATGGATTATCAATTTAAGCAGATAGAGAAGGACTGGCAAAAATTTTGGGCAGCAAACGAGACTTTTAAAGCAGAGGTAGACGAAAGCAAACCCAAATATTATGTTTTGGATATGTTCCCTTACCCAAGTGGCGCCGGTTTACATGTTGGGCATCCGCTAGGCTATATCGCTTCTGACATTTTTGCGAGATATAAAAGACTAAAAGGTTTCAACGTTTTGCATCCAATGGGTTATGATTCTTTCGGTTTACCGGCAGAACAATATGCCATTCAAACTGGGCAACATCCGGCTTTTACTACAAAAATTAATATTGATGGCTGTTTTGATGACAACGGAAATATTAAGACAGAATATTTAGACGAAAAAGGAGTAATAATAAAAGGGGCATTAAACTCTGAGAAACAACCTATCCAAGGATACACCCAACAATTGAAAAAATTAGGTTTTTCTTTTGATTGGAGCAAGGAAGTCCGCACCAGTTCGCCAGAATATTACAAATGGACACAGTGGATTTTCATGCAGTTGTTCAACTCGTGGTACAATAAAGAAACCGATAAAGCCGAGCATATTTCAACGCTTATCGCTAAGCTGGAAACTATCCCAGCCACAGAAATTAATGCAGTTTGCGATGAAGATGTTTTGCCATTGTTACCAAGCGATTGGAGTACAATGCCGGCCGAAGAAAAACAAGCCGAATTATTAAAATATCGTCTAACTTATTTAAAAGAAAGCACCGTAAACTGGTGTGCTGCTTTAGGGACTGTTTTAGCCAACGATGAAGTGAAAGACGGCTTTAGCGAGCGTGGCGGTCACCCGGTTGAGCAAAAGAAAATGATGCAGTGGAGTATGCGAATTACCGCTTACGCTGAAAGATTACTGCAAGGTCTTAACGATATCGACTGGCCAGAACCGTTGAAAGAAATGCAGAGAAACTGGATTGGGAAAAGCGTGGGGGCGATGGTAAAATTTAGCCTCATCCCCGGCCCTTCTCCGAAGGAGAAGGGAGCGCAGGAGAACTTGGAGGATTTGAATGACGGAGAAAGAGCTGAGCGGAGAGGATACGAGACGGCTAATTCTTTTGCTTGGGATTTATTGAAAGGACACTCTAAGGAGAATAGACAGAATCAAACAGATGCTGAGATTGTTCTTTGGAATGAATTGAGAGATAGTCAGGTTGGATTTAAAATAAGAAGACAACATGTGATTGAGGGTTATATCGCTGATTTTGTATGCTTGCCAAAAAGACTAGTAATTGAGGTTGATGGAGGATATCACAACACCCCAGAAACCATCGAGTACGATAAACAAAGAACAGAATTTTTAAACAAAGCTGGTTTTGAAGTTATCCGTTTTACCAACGAAGAAGCTATAAACAGTACCAAACAAGTAATAACCACAATAAAACAAAAGCTCCAAAGCATATCAACAACGCAAGTGGCTCCTTCTCCTTCGGAGAAGGCGGGGGATGAGGCTATCGAGGTTTTCACCACCCGTGTAGATACCTTATACGGCGTTTCATTTTTGGTAATTGCGCCAGAGCATGAATTGGTCGCCTCTTTAACTACGCCAGAACAAAAAGCTGATATTGACGCCTATATTTTAGCGACTAAAAAGAAATCGGAATTAGACCGTATGTCTGATGTTAAAACCGTTTCTGGAGCCTTTACAGGGAGTTATGCGATTAACCCATTAAGTGGTAAAAAGGTTCCAGTATGGATTGCAGATTACGTTTTGGCAGGTTACGGAACAGGTGCGGTAATGGCGGTGCCATCCGGCGATCAACGCGATTATTTATTTGCACAACATTTCAATTTACCGATTATCCAGATTTTGGATGCGCAGGTTTGCGATAAAGAAGCAGATGCAACAAAAGAAGGTCGGTACATTAACTCCGGAATCATCAACGGGTTAGGTTATAAAGAAGCTACATCAAAAATTATCGCTGCTTTAGAAGATATTGGGATGGGTTACGCAAAAATTAACTACCGTATGCGTGACGCGATTTTTGGTCGCCAAAGATACTGGGGAGAGCCGGTTCCGGTTTATTTTAAAAACGGTTTGCCTTATTTATTGCAAGAGGAGGAACTTCCATTACTGTTGCCAGAAGTAGATAAATATTTACCGACAGAAAGTGGCGAACCACCTTTAGGCAGAGCAAAAGATTGGAAATACCAAGATGAATACGAATACGAATTAAGCACTATGCCAGGTTGGGCAGGCAGTAGCTGGTATTGGTACCGGTATATGGATGCGCAAAATGATTCGGCATTTGCCGATAAAGATAAAATTGCTTATTGGAAAGATGTGGATTTATACATCGGCGGTAACGAACATGCCACCGGACACCTATTGTACAGCCGTTTCTGGAATAAGTTTTTGAAAGATTTAGGTTATGTGGTTGAAGAAGAACCTTTTAAAAAATTGATTAACCAAGGAATGATTCAGGGGCGGAGTAATTTTGTTTATAGATTGACAATTAATGACAGATTTGGAAACATAAGATCTAGTTATTTTATCTCACATAGTCTTTACAGGCAATATGAATCCGGTGATTATGATTTAATTGCTTGGATGATAAAATCTGAAAAAGATGATATAGTTAAAATAACTCCTATTCACGTTGATGTAAACATCGTTAACAATGATATTCTAGACATCGAAGCATTTAGAAACTTCAGACCCGAGTACAAAGACGCTGTCTTTATTTATGAAAACGGAACCAACTCCCTCTCCTTCGGAGAGGGCCGGGGTGAGGCCAAATACATCTGCGGACACGAAGTCGAAAAAATGTCCAAATCTAAATTCAACGTGGTTAACCCCGATGATTTAGTGGAACGTTACGGAGCAGATACTTTGCGTATGTACGAAATGTTTTTAGGCCCGTTAGAGCAAAGCAAACCTTGGAATACCAACGGAATTGAAGGCGTTTTCAAATTTTTAAGAAAATTCTGGAAGCTTTTCCATGATGACAGCTTCAACTTCGTAGTTTCTGATGAAGCACCTACAAAAGCAGAGCTAAAAGCATTACATAAAATCATCAAAAAAGTTGAAGAAGACATTGAGCGTTTTTCTTTCAATACTTCAGTTTCCAGCTTTATGATTGCTGTGAACGAGCTTACAGATTTAAAATGCAACAAAAGAGCAATTTTACAAGAAATGGTAATTCTGCTTTCTCCGTATGCACCACATATTTCTGAAGAACTTTGGAAATTATTAGGAAACCAAGAAGGTACACTTTCTTACACCCAGTTTCCGGCTTTCAACCCGGCACACTTAATAGAAAACGAATTTGCATATCCGGTATCCGTCAACGGAAAAACAAAAATGAATTTAACGCTTTCATTGGCTTTAGAACCAGCTGATGTTGAAAAGGAAGTATTGACAAATGAACAGGTGTTGAAATATTTAGACGGAAAAAGTCCTAAAAAAGTAATTGTTGTTAAAGGAAGAATAATTAATTTAGTAATATAATAATTCCATATCTTCAACGTTAGTTAATCAGATTCAAGAAATTTCATTTCTTTGTATCTATCTGACCAAACTAAACGTATAGCTACTAACCAAGCTGAATTTATGAAAAAAAAATTACTTACCTTATTCCTCATTTGTGCCTCATTTTTTAGTGCAAAAGCTAATTTTATTGATTTAACAGACTCACTCGGTGATGTAAAAATCGAACAAGAAAAAATAATTTACCGTAAAAAAGTGCTTGGCAACATTAAAACGTTAAAGGTAGAAGCGCAAAATCAAACATCAAACAACTACAGATTTCAGATTTTTGGAAAAAAAGGAAGCTTAATTGCAGAGTACGAAATGGAAGTGGTGGATAAACAAAAGAAGAACCAAGATGATATTATAACTGCACATTTAAAAACTACAAGGGATAACATCATTCATAACGGAAATAACTTTTTAGATTTTCATCAAAAAGCTTCAAATCGGCAAAAGGATGACATTCTCCAGTTAGAAAAAGTGATTAAATATCTCTTGACCTATAATTACCTTTAATTTATTGCATTTCTTAGGCTGTCGAGTTTTTGCATTTGTGTGCTACATCGTCAAAAAAATTATTTAAAATTGGCTACGATGAAAATCTCTATCATAACGGCAACATTCAACTCTCAAGAATTTGTTGAGCATGCCATAAAATCATACGCCAGCCAACACTTTGAAGCTAAAGAACTGATTATTATTGATGGCAACAGCACCGATGATACATTAGAAATATTAGCGGATAACACTCCATATATAAACACTTTAGTATCAGAAAAAGATCAAGGAATTTACGATGCACTAAACAAAGGGATTGAACTGGCCCAAGGCGAAATCATCGGAATTCTACATTCGGATGATTTTTTAGCTCACGATAAAGTTTTGGATTTAGTGGGTAAAAAATTTATGGAGAACCCAAACCTTGATGCTCTTTATGGAGACCTACAATATGTCGACAGGCAAAATCCGGATAAAGTAATTAGAAATTGGGTCTCTGGGAACTACGATAGAAACAATTTTAAAAAAGGCTGGATGCCTCCACACCCTACTTTATTCATTAAAAAAACGTGTTTTAACACCCTAGGCAACTACAACCTATCCTATAAATCTGCGGCCGATTATGATTTGATCCTTCGCTTTTTATTTAAGCATCGGCTTAATGTAGCCTACATTCCGGAAGTTTTAGTAAAAATGAGAGTTGGAGGCTTAAGCAACAAATCTTTGCAAAACCGCATCAATGCAAATAAAGAAGACCGTTTGGCTTTAAAATTAAACGGTGTACCCAATGCTCTGTGGGTTTCTGTCATTAAACCTCTATCTAAATTAAATCAATTTTGGAATAAAAATATTTAGCTTTGTGTTGTGAGTTTAGATTTGTCTTTTCTTGAAATAGAGTGGATTTATTACCTCGTTGTAATTGGGATTTCTAGTGTAATTTCCTTTGTTGCCATTCCCTCCATTATGTTTGTGGCTCGTGAACGCCACCTTTATGATGACATTGAGAGCAGCAGGAAAGATCATGACCATGGTATCCCGCGTTTAGGGGGTGTCGCCATATTCTGTAGTTTTACCATCGTTTCGCTCTTATTTGCAAAATACGATGCGGTTTTGCCTACCAACATCCTGTTAACATCCTGTATAATTCTATTTGCGGTGGGTTTAAAAGATGATTTAGCTGGTTCTGGTCCGGGGACAAAATTTGTGATGCAATTTTTAGTAGCAACTATTTTGGTACTTTTGGGCGATGTCCGCCTCACAAGTCTTTATGGTGTTTTTAACGTATCAGACATCCCGTTATTTGTCAGCATACCTGTGTCTGTGCTCATCATCATGTTTATTGTAAATGCTTTCAACTTAATTGATGGAATAAACGGTTTAGCCGGAACAATTGGATTGGTAGTAAATCTTACTTTTGCAGTGCTTTTTATCCACATGGGACAAATAGAGATGGCTTCTTTAGCTTTTAGCATGGTTGGGGCAATAATAGGCTTTTTGTACTATAACTACACTCCTGCCCGTATATTTATGGGTGATACGGGTAGCCTATTAATTGGATTGGTTTCGGTTGTTTTAGCAATCAAATTTATTGAATTGAATAAGTTTACCGATTTTGGCGTAAGACCTTCATTTTTTTCAGCGCCAGCCATTGCGGTTTCTATACTCATTATCCCCTTGTTTGATACTTTTAGAGTTTTTTCAATCAGAATATTAAAGGGTAACTCGCCTTTTAAAGCAGATAGAAACCACATCCATCATCGAATTTTGCGATTGGGTTTTAGCCACACCCAAACAACTTACCTTTTAGCCTTCACTAATTTACTGTTCATTTACCTAGCACTTAACCTAAGAGATTGGGGGAATTTTTCTCTGATATTTATGTTTATGCTGATTTGTGCTTTTATAAATTGGTGCACAACTGTGCTTATACGCATAAAAGATCGAGGACATTTTAAACTACGGTTTTTATACAAATAGTTTATCCAACAGCTATCGGAACGCTGAATTGATATCTCCAAAATTAACAACGCTTTAACCGCAATTACTTCACAAACAGAATTCCGAAACCATTGTTTATATTTGTGTTGTTCATGAATATCAAATCCATTTTAGCGCAATATAAAACAGACGAGCGAGTGCTCAGTTTAACCAAAGCGCTACAAAATAAGGCTTCACGCATTCAGTTGAAAGGATTAATAGGTTCTTTAGATGCTTTTGTGGGGTCTGCAACTTATTTTTTAAACCATAGAAATATGGTTTTTGTATTCCCAGATAGAGAAGAAGCCAACTATTTTCAGGCAGATTTAGAGAGTTTGATGGAAAAGGAAGTGCTAATTTTTCCTTCATCCTACCGAAAATCTTTTGATTTTACCCAAACAGATTCGGCAAATGTGCTGATGCGGGCCGAGGTTTTAAACGAATTAAGTCACAGCAACGAATCTGGGAATTTAATTGTCACTTATCCAGAAGCACTTGCCGAAAAAGTTATCGATAGAGATGCGCTCATCAAAAACACTTTAGAAATCTCCATCAACAATAAGCTGAGCATTGAGTTTATCAATGAGTTTTTGATTGACTATGATTTTGAGCGCACCGATTTTGTTTACGAGCCGGGGCAGTTTTCTGTACGTGGTGGAATTGTAGATATTTTCTCCTTTTCTCACGATTTACCTTACCGTATCGAGTTTTTTGGCGATCATATTGAAAGCATCCGAACTTTCGAGATTGAAAGTCAACTTTCCGTAGAGCAGGTAAAATCCATTACCATTGTGCCCAACGTTCAAGCAAAATTCCTAACGGAAAGTAATATTTCTTTGCTGGAGTTTATTGAAAAAGACGCCGTAGTTTGGTTTAAGGATGTTCAATTTACATTAGATGTGATTAAAACCGGTTATAAAAAAGCGAATGAATTATGGAAAGCGCTATCCGCTGAGCAAAAGCAACAAAACATCGAATGGATTGACCCCAAATTTGCCTTTACGGATGATAAAATGTTGGCATCGCAACTGGGCGATTACCCGATTGTAGAGTTTGGGAAGCAGTTTTTTTATCACGCTACGGA
>DASSWV010000321.1:0-5159 GCA_035704545.1 Pelobium sp. | reverse complement strand
TGATTAGGTTGTTGCTTAAAACCTCAGTTTTAAAAATGTATCTGCCGTTATTTTCAGGAAGTTTTAAAGCTACAGAAGCGGGCAATAATTTAACCTGATAGTTTTCTGGGATTTCTAACTGAAAAACGGTTGCAAAATCTTTTTGTGCCCCAAAGTCAATAGGGTAGATCCGATCTTTTAGTTTAAAAGGATTTTCGGTTGTTTTATTAAAAATAAAAGGATTGATGGACAAAGTTTTGCTATCCATTGAATCAAAAGCGTTAATTACCACTTCATATTCTTCGGTAAGTGGAAGGTCCAATGAATCGAGGTTGCTAATGGTGTAATTTTTAACCCGCAAATTGGGATTTTTTTCATCTAAATTCTCGATATATTCATCGGTGGAGGCAAACTCTTTTATTTTTTTTCTTTTATAAAAAGCTTGATAATCAATAGTTTTTATGGTTATTTTTCCTGTGAAATTACCGGAAGAATCTAATTTAAGTTGAATAAAATCAACCTGTTTATACTTTTTATCAGGGATAAGGTTCACCCAATAACATGAGTCTTTACCAATTGCCCGGCCTTCTTTATTCAGGCATCTAAACGGCAACATTCCAAAAGGCAGATCCCTATCCGTGGCATCTAACAAAAAGGATTCGTTATCCACGTTAACTTTAGCAATAACATAATTGAATTCACTCATCACAGGAAAAAGCTTGGTAGGAATGCCGTTTTCACGTGTAGAAATTAAAACCGGTTCCGTATTAATTCCGGCATATTGTAAGGCACCAATTAAAGCCAAATTGATGTCTCCAACGTTTCCTGTCCGGGTTTCATGGGCTTTTTTTAATCCGTTTTTAGCGTATTTACCATAGTAATCATCCCAGCGGTACCAGTCTCTTACGGTATCATATACGCCTTTGGCCAGCTCTTTTTGGTTTTTGTGGATAACCTTTAGCTTTAAAATCTGATTTTCAAAAAGATCCGAATGTCTTTTTATCTGTATCCCAAAATCTGTATCTAATTTTAGCTCTTTATAAATATCTTGCCAGCTTTTGGTAATACGTTGGGTCCTTCCGTCGAAATATTTGATTTCGATTAGTTCAAATCTGATTGCCGATAAAAAATTTTTAGAAGCGGTCATATAATCTTCTTCTATAAAAGCCGGAATATCTTTCATTCCCCATTTAAATAAAGAGCAATCCGCTACGCCCCCGCCAATTTTGAAACAATTTTTTACCAGTTCCGAGTCTTGCTTGTCTAATTTCTTAAAACCTGTTAAGGCAATGTTGTAACTATAGTTTGCGGGTATTTTTGCCCAATAATCGCTCTCCATTTTAGGAATATCAGATTGAAATTCCCAATTTCTGAAGTTGAAAATAAACGGCGAGTCCATAGTATATTGGTATTCTATAATGCTCCCCACTTTGGCATTTGGAAGCGTGAATTTCTTTCGCTGGTAATAATCGCTTACTTTTTCGGTGTAAATTTTTTCATTTTCTAAAGATGTGGCTTGTGGGATTCCATTTTCTAGGTTAATGGTGACTGCTTTTAGATCTCTTATGGTTTCAGAAGAATTGTCAGATTTTCTTAAAGGAATGATAATGTTAGCCTGCTCTAGCCCTTTATTGGTTAAAATTTTGATTTTGATGTGGTAAGTGAAAACCAATCCCGTGTTTTCTGCCTCAGATATGTATGCTCTTCCAAATTCTTTAACAACATAAGCGTCTGCTGTTGAGTCTTTTGAATATGTTTTTTCATTCAAATGAAATATGTCAACAGCTCCAAATGGAAAATCCCCTTCCTCTTGAGCAAAAGAAGGTAGGAGTTTTATAAGAAGAAAAAAGAAAAGGTAAAATTTCTGCATAAAGCTTTGGGTTTGTAATAAACAAAGATATTATCTCAAAGCATAAATCTTGTTTTTGCAAAAAAAAATTTAAGAATTAGTGTGAATACTAAAATGCGTTTTTTAAGCTTGATTTTCCTAAACCGTAAGTACTTATTTATCTGTTGTTGTTTTATTGAATTTAATGGTATAAGTCAGCAAAAAATATCGTTTTAAAACCTGAAACTGATTATCAACAATTGAATTTGTACCGGTGTATCTGTACGAGGTGATATTTTGGTTCAGTAAATCGTAGCAGGAAAGTTTAATTTCTCCGCGGTCTTTTTTAAACATCTGCCAAGCCACACTTAAATTAAGCAAATTGGAACTCTGTTGAAAACCGTTGCCTGCGTTTGGGTTATACTGATATTGATAATTGCCGTCCCAATATATTTTTTTTGGCCAGCGGATAGTGTATCTCGTTTCAAAAGCATGAGTTGTAAAACTGATGTCCTTATAGTCTTTTATCGAATAATTGGTAAACCTCGGAGATAATGAGTAACCCGGGCTTAGCTCCACTTTATCTTTCCAGTTGATGCTGAACCGTGTAGAAACATAAGTGTACCAGTTGTTTTGATAGCCTTCGTTTTGGTTGAAAATGAAAAAATCTCTGTTGTTGCTAACATAAAAATAGGGGCTGTAGCTAAGTTGCCAGTTGTTAATTTTTTTAAACCTTTTTGTTCCTCCAAAATATACAGAGAAATTATAACGTCCATTTCGGTTTACCGGTGTGGCGGTGGTAGCTCCTTCGTTACTGTAAGTTCGTACGGTGGTAACGCTGTTTTCTTCAATACGGCTATTTGCTCCCGAATAAATATTGATTTGGGATGCTTGAAAGTATTTATTATAGCTGAGATTTAAATTGTGGCTTTTGGAAGGGATAAGATTAGGATTTCCGGTAAAAGAATACAACTGTGAACTTTGGATGGTGTTGGGCTGTAAATTGTAAATAGAAGGTTGGTTGATGTTTACATTGTAGGAAAGCGTATAATCGTAAACCCTTAAACGGGCTGATGGTAAAAGATTGAAATAGTTTTGATTTAAATCCGCAATACCTTCGTTAAATTTATTTTTAATTTGCAACCATTCTGTTGCCAAGCCAACATCTAAAGATATTTTTTTGGTGAATTTATAGGTAATACCTGTTTTAACCCTTTCTGTCCATTGGTTTCGGTTTAAATCAGAACTTTGGGTGTCCAAAAACACATCATATTGCTGGGTTTGCGGGTTTAAATCATAAGTTAAAACCTCTCGTCCGTTTAAATTGTATTGTCCGGTAAGTGATATGTCTGCCGTTAGTTTCTCTGTAAAAGGGTAACGGTAACTTGCATCTAAGCTTACCGAAGCTGATTTGTTTTGATTTCCTATTTGCCTTCTAATGCTCTCGGAATTAACGGTAGAGGTAAAAGATGTTAAATCAAAGTTGTTAAAATTAAGGGTTCTGTTTGGATTGATATTTAGATTGTGGTTGATATGAAGAGATTCCCCCTTTTTTTTAAGCTTTTTGTAATAGCTGAAAGATTGTTGAAACTGCATATTACTGGAGCGGTAAGAATTGTCACCCACGGTCTTATTCAGTTGGTCAGAGGGGTTAAACCTGTCGGAGAAATTGTTTCCAGAGCTTCGATTATCGCTAAAATTCAGTTTCGGCGTGTATCGGATTTGGATGGTACTGTCTGGTTTCCATTCAATTAATCCGCTAATGTTATGTTTATTCTCTATTTTGTTTGAGCTGTAGGAGTTATTGGAAAAAACGGTATCCGCAGTTAAAAACTGCTGATTAAACGAACTTTGGTTGTTAACATTGCTATTGTTGTTGTAAAAATAAATCAGGTTTAATTTTAGTTTTTCCCCGTAATTGTTATTTATGTTGAAACCGCCAGAAAACACCTTTTCAATACCGCCACCCCAGTTGTTTCCTCCACCTAAATCTACAGAGCCATCATAGAGTGCATCTCTACCACTTCGGTTAAAACCGCCCATTTCGCTTAAATCGTTTCTCGAAAAACCGGTTTTGTTAAGGTTGTTGCCGATGCCAATTACGCTTACCTGTAATGTATCTCTGAACATATTAAACAAACCGCCCGACTCAAACCTGTCGCTGCTTCCTCCTCCGGCATAAACTTTTCCAAAAATGCTTTTTTTGAATTTCTTTTTAAATTTAAGGTTGATGATTTTGCTCACATTCGCATCCTCAATCAAATGATCCGGGTCGTTTTCCCGATCATCATAAACTTGTACTTTATCTAGTAAATCCGCATCTATGTTTTTTGAAGCTAACCGAGGATCGTTACCAAAAAACTCTTTGCCATCGACTTTAAGCTTTGAAACATTTTTACCTTGGTAAGTAATTGTGCCATCATTGTCCACCTGTATTCCGGGCAATTTCTTTAGTAACTCTTCAACCACGGCGTTTGGCCTTACTTTAAAAGCTTCAACGTTAAAGTTAATGGTGTCTTTATCAATTACAATCGGCGGTCGTTCCGAAATAACTACTACTTCATTTAAACTATGAGCTTGCAATTTCATTTTTATGGTGCCAAAATCAAAGGTTTCATCTTGCTTTAGATTTAAAATCTTAACAAAACTTTCATAACCCATCATGGATGCAATTAAGACAATCGGTCTGTCTGAGGGTATTTTTTTCAGATGAAAGTCGCCGTCTTTTGTGGTTGAAGTATAAGCTACAAAAGAAGAATCTTTTAAATTGCTGATGCTGATAGTTACCATTTCCATGGGAGAACTTTCCTCGCCGTCAATAATTTTGCCTTTAATTTCTGAGCGGTTTTGAGCGAATGTTGTTAAGAGACCAAAAATGAAAACAGTGGCGAGGAAGAATTTTTTCACAAAAGAAGGTAAGGGTATAACTATATGGTTGGGTTAAGAAAATTATTTTTTTGCTAAAACTAGATTTTTTTTGGATTTTAAAACGTTAATTTTTGTTAAACTATTTTGATAAAACAGGCAAAAATTTTTCCATATCACTGGCATAGCCCTGCACAGAAATTTTTGAAAGGCTATCAGCACTTAATTTTTGAAAATTTTTGATTTCGTTTTTTCCTAAATTAAGTTTGCTGTTGTTTTGAAGTGAGTACTGAAATAAATCAACTTTGCTGGTATTAATATCTATCCATTTTGCGCTATCTGCTAAAATACTTAAGGTTTTAAAGCTAACATTAGAAACTTTTAAACCGGCGGTTTCAATTTTTACCAATAAATTTTTACCGTCGATTTTATTGAGCTTATAAACACCGGTTTTAAGTTGTAGCGACTCTAGATTATTATTGGTTAT
>DASSWV010000306.1:0-3433 GCA_035704545.1 Pelobium sp. | reverse complement strand
TGGCTGTTGCAATCATACGAACCATATCCCAAATCTCCACTCTTGGTTGATCAGCTAAGGGCGTACCTTTCACCGGAACCAAAGCGTTAACGGGTACAGATTCTGGGTGCTGGGGCATATTAGCTAAAACCTGCAACATGGCAACTCTATCGGCCACTGTTTCACCTAAGCCGATAATCCCACCGCTACAAACCGTTAAATTTGCTTTGCGTACATTTTCAATCGTTTGTAACCTATCATCAAAAGTACGAGTAGAAATAATCCGGCTATAATCCTCTTCAGAAGTATCCAAATTATGATTGTAGGCATATAAACCAGCATCAGAAAGGCGTTGTGCTTGGTGTGCGTTCAACATCCCTAAAGTACAGCAAACCTCCATATCCATGTTATTTACGGCTGTAACCATATCAATTACCTTGTCAAAATCTCGGTTATCACGTACCTCTCTCCAGGCTGCGCCCATGCACAAACGTGATGCGCCACCGTCTTTAGCTTTTTTCGCTAAATCAATCACTTCCTCTACCTTCATCATCGACTGTACTTCCACATCGGTATGGTAACGGGCCGCCTGCGGACAGTAAGAGCAATCCTCTGGGCAACCGCCTGTTTTAATGGAGATTAAAGAGCTTATTTGAACCTCTGAATAATCCTTGTTTTCACGATGTATAGTTGCAGCTTCATAAACCAAATCTAAAAATGGCTTGTTATAAATGGCTAGAATTTCTTCTTTGGTCCAATTGTGTTTTGTTTGCATTTGTTTAGTGTTAAGATGTCCATGGACAATGGTCAATAGTCCATGGACAAAATTATATTTAAGGCAATTATAGTAATAATTTAGAGGCTAAGCCTAATAAAAGTAAAAATCCGAATACATCCGTAAAGGTGGTGATAATGATTGAGGACGCTATTGCGGGGTCAATCCCTACCCTTTTTAAAATCAGGGGAATGCCAGCTCCGGTAATTCCTGCTATCAATAAGTTTCCTGTCATTGCTATAAAAACCACTATACCTAATAATGGTTCATGATCATAAAAATAGGCGAATAAAAAAACTACAAAGCCCGTAACTGCACCGTTTATTAAACCAACGGTAAACTCTTTTACAACTGTACGATAAGCTTGATGATCTGTTAAATCACTTAAAGTAATTCTACGTATAGTTACCGCAAGTGCTTGTGTTGCAGCGTTACCTCCCATTCCTGCAATAATGGTCATGTAACCAGCTAAAACCACAATTTTTGTGACAGTTGGCTCAAAGTATCTGATAACAGAGGATGCCAAAAAAGCTGTTCCTAAGTTTAAGATCAGCCATGGCAAACGAGATTTTACCGCTTCTACCCAGTTACCGCTTAATTCTTCATCTTCAGAAACCCCAGAAAACTTTAAAATATCTTCCGTGTTTTCCTCTTCCATAACATCAATAACGTCATCAAAAGTTACACGCCCAAGTAATTTCATGTTTACATCTACCACCGGGATACTGGTTAAATTATACTGTGATATCAAATCTGCGACCTCTTCCTGGTCGGTGTTCGCTTTCACATATACAAAGTCCGAATTCACTAAGTCAGATATTTTCGCACTTGCTTTGCATTTAATAATGTCTTTTAAAGAAACAATGCCCTGCAAAACATTTTGATGGTCAACTACATAAATGGTATAAAACTCTTCTATTTCTTCGCTTTGGAGTATAATTTCATCAATCGCTTGTTTTTTGGTCATTTCGGCACCCACCTTAATTACCTCGGTGTTCATTAGCCCACCGGCCGAATCTTCGGCATAAGTCATCAGGTTACGGATGTTTACCGCGTCCTCCTTGTCCATTTCCTCCAAAATCTCTTGCTGATCATCTTCATGCATCTGCGAGATAATGTCGGTAGCATCATCATAATCCAGTTCCTCTACAATCTCTTGCCTTTTTTCGGGCTCTAGATCAATTAAAAGTTCTTCTGGATGTGCCTCATAGCTCATTTCAGAAATAATCTCCGAAGCTACATCTACAGGCAAAAGATTGATGATACGTTTTTGAGCTTCTAATGGGATCGACTCAAATAAAATAGCAATTTCTGATGCGTGATAATCCTGAACCAACAACAAAAGCTCCTGTTCATCACCTTCTAATGCCTGCTTTATTTTATGGATGTCGGTTTTGTCAATATCAAAGGATTGCATAAAGCGAAATTAAATTTTAAGGTTTATAAAATTGCATTTTTATCATATTAATTTGAATGAGTGAAGCGTTGTAGCTAGGATATGGTCATAGGAGTTTATTCTCAAAAAAAACAGGAACTCGCAACTTTAAAAAATCAACTCCTTATAAATCAAAAAAACAAAGTGTATGTAAACAATATTTTGTTTTTGCGTTATTCTCCTCGTATATTTGCAACATCATTTGGTTGAGATACCAAAATCAACACCTCTAACACAGGTCTTGATTTATAAAGAAGTGGCGAGAGATTAGGCTCACAGACCCGCTGGCAACCCTTAGCAAAAAAGAGAAGGTGCCAATTCCTAACCCGAAAGGGAGCTATAAATTATTGAGACATGAAAAAAAACAACATTACACCTCTATTAAGTACCTTATTAAAAGGTTCAATATTTAAGATGTTGCAATCGGTTAAACCCTGTTATATGCATTTTTGTATGTGTTAGTTTTTCATCTGGCTTTCTGCCGATTTAGAATTGCACAAAACCACTCAATTAATTTCAATTATTCATCTTTTAAAAAATTAAATCAATGTCAACAGAAAATTTAAAATTCGAAACTTTACAAATACACGCCGGACAAGAACCAGATCCAACAACTGGCTCAAGAGCAGTTCCAATTTATCAAACCACTTCGTATAACTTTAAAAACTCTGAACACGGAGGAAACCTTTTCGCATTAAAAGAGTTCGGGAACATTTATACCCGTATCATGAACCCAACTACGGATGTTTTTGAGAAAAGAATTGCAGCCCTTGAAGGTGGAGTTGCTGCCGTAGCCACTTCCTCTGGTATGGCTGCTCAGTTTTTGGCTTTAAACAATATTTTAGAAGCAGGAGATAATTTTGTAACCAGCCCTTTCTTGTACGGTGGCAGTTACAACCAGTTTAAAGTTGCTTTCAAACGTTTGGGCATTGAAGCAAGATTTGCCGAAGATGACAAAGGAGCGAGCATTGAAAAACTAATTGACAGCAACACAAAAGCAATATATGTAGAAACCATTGGTAACCCCGAGTTCAGCGTTCCGGATTTTGAAGGAATTGCAGCGGTTGCTAAAAAACATGATATTCCTTTTGTGGTGGACAACACTTTTGGAGCCGGTGGCTACCTTTTCCGCCCCTTAGAACACGGCGCCAACGTTGTTTTAAACGCAGCTACCAAATGGATTGGCGGACATGGTACTAGTATAGGTGGCGTAATTGTAGACGGTGGAAACTACAATTGGGGAA
>DASSWV010000295.1:0-14866 GCA_035704545.1 Pelobium sp. | reverse complement strand
CAAAGTTTTGATAACAATCCTCATTACAGTTTCTACTATCCTAAATACGCCAAAATGTATTTAGATAGTTTAAACGGCAATCGCCCTAATTGGTATAACCTCGCATTTCCCCAATTTAATGCCCGCTTACATATCAGTTATTACCCAATCACCTCTAAAAAGAAATTTAACGAATTGGTAGAGGATTCCCGTAAATTAGCTTTTAAACACACCGTTAAAGCCACCGGGATTGATGAAGGATTAATTATAGAACCCGAAAATGACGTTTACGGTGTTTTTTATACTATTGATGGTAACACAGCATCATCAACACAGTTTTTTTTAACAGATAGCACAAAAAATTATTTAAGAGCAGCACTATATTTCAACGAAAAACCAAAACCAGATTCCATACAGCCGGTTATCAATTTCATTAAAGAAGATATTGAACGGATGATCAAAACTTTTAAGTGGAAAAAACCATAATCACACAATGAGAAAATTATTATTAGTCGTTCTGCTTGCAGTCTTTACATTTGGAGCTAAAGCCCAGGCAATTTTTGAAAACATCAACCTAGCCGAAACTTTTTTTGCGCAGTTGGATTCCGGCAATTATGAAAAAGCTTACGCTTTCTTTGATATTTCTGTTCAAGATAAAATTAAGCTTGAGAACTTGCAGGCTCTTTGGACTCAAATGGAAGCTAAATTGGGTGAGTTCAAATCAATTGATGGGGTACAGAACAAAATAAAGGAGGACTTTCAGCTAGTGATACTTAACCTGGCATTCACAAATGACAGTCAACCCTTTCAGCTTTCTTTCAACAAAGCGAATAAAATTGCAGGTATTTTTCTGCTTCCTAAAAGCCCAGAAAGCGCATATAAGTTACCCAGCTATGCAGATACTGCTACTTACACAGAAAAATTAGTGACTATTAAATCTGGAAAATTTGAGTTGCCCGCAATGCTTACTTTACCAAAAGACAGTGTTAACGTTCCGGTATTGATATTGGTACATGGCAGTGGCCCATCTGATATGGATGAAAGTATTGGTCCAAATAAACCTTTTAAAGATATTGCTACGGGTTTAGCGAGCAAAGGAATTGCGTCTCTTAGATACGTAAAACGAACATTAACCTATCCGCAAGCTTTTAACGGAGCGTTTACTGTAAAAGACGAAGTGTTGGATGACGCATTAGCTGCCATCAAATTTGCAAAAACCATCCCTCAGATTGATTCGCAAAAAGTTTACGTTTTCGGGCACAGCCTTGGCGGGATGTTAGCACCACGCATTGCCACCTTAGATCCTTCTGTAAAAGGACTGATTTTAGCCGCCGCACCAGCCCGCAAATTACAGGATATTGCCATAGAGCAAAACAATTACTTCAACAATTTGCAGCCTGATAGCATAAAAAAAGCGAATGCCGAACTTTTAAGCAAAAGCATCAAAGAATTGGATAACGTTAAAACATTTAACGCTACAACAGTAGCGCAAGATTCAATTTATCTGGGTTTGCCTGTTTCATACTGGGCAGATTTAAATGCAATGGATCAAGTGGGTATTGCAAAAAAATTAAGCCAAAGGATTTTTATAATCCAAGGAGGAAATGATTTTCAAGTGAGCCGTCAGAACTTTGACATTTGGCAGAAAGCACTTCAAGGCAAACGCAACGTAGATTTTAAACTGTACCCAATGTTAAATCATTTATTTGCTTTTGTTAGCGAAAAGGGTGATAACAGGCAGTACGCCATACCCGCAAATGTAGATCAAACCCTCATTGGAGACCTTGCCAGTTGGATAAATCAAAAATAATGAAACTAAAAGCTTTTGTAAACAATCCTTATCAGGAAAACACTTACATTCTATATACTGACAATGGCGATTGTGCCATTATTGATCCTGGGATGTACAATGCCACCGAACAAAATGCCGTTGTGAAGTTTATTACGGAAAATGGATTAAAGCCTACAATGCTACTAAACACGCATTGTCATATTGACCATGTTTTGGGCAACAAATTTATTTTTGATCAATACGGTTTAAAACCACAGTTTAACAAGGGAGAGCTTCCTGTGCTGCAATCTATACCTTCCTACGCACCACAACAAGGTTTCAACTACCAGCTTTCGCCAGAACCAGATACCTTTTTACCTGAAACAGGTAAAATCACTTTAGGCGGAGAAGCATTGGAATTACTTTTTGTACCGGGACATTCGCCGGCGCATTTATGTTTTTACAACAGAACGGATAAATTTGTTATCGGTGGCGATGCGCTCTTTAAAGGAAGCATTGGACGTACAGATTTGCCAGGAGGTAACCATTCGCTTTTGTTAGCGCGCATCCAGAGTGAGCTGTTTACACTGCCAGAAGACGTGGAAGTTTATCCCGGCCATGGGCCAAACACAACAATAGGCTTCGAAAAATATAACAATCCATTTTTTACACACTAAATTTGAACACTGCGTATTATATCGCCAAAAGGTATCTTTTTTCTAAAAAATCTACCAATGCAATAAATATTATTTCTGGTATTTCTATGTTGGGCGTTTTTGTGGGAAGCGCCGCTTTAGTTGTAATCTTGTCTGCTTTTAACGGATTAGAAGATTTGGTGGTCTCTTTATCAAACACCGTTACTCCTGATTTAAGAATTGAGCCGACAAACGGAAAAACAATCGATCCAACAAACAAAGTACTTTTAGATTTCCAGAAGAACAACAATGTGGCCTTATACGCTGAAGTTCTAGAAGAAAAAGCACTTTTTAGGTATGGTAACCAGCAGTTTATTGGACAAATAAAAGGAGTAAGCACATCGTTTTTAAACAACACGAAACTAAAGACCAGTTTACTACAAGGAAACCTTGAACTTGGCGATAAAGAAAACCCTTTAGCAGTGGTGGGCTCAACGGTTCAGTATACGCTAGGCATCAATATAAACAACCCTTTAACCGTTCTCGAGATTTATTCGCCCAATAAAAATACCGCAAACGCATTTAGCCCTACGGATGAGTTTGTGACCCGTTATGTTACGCCGGTGGGCGTTTTTGAGTCTAACCAAGAATCAGACAACGCTGTTATTATACCTCTTGGCACAGCTCGTGAATTATTGGCGGTACCAAAAAATATTTCTGCGGTTGAAATTATTCTAAAAGACAGTAGCCGTTCAGATGATGTGATGAACAAACTACAGCAGCAACTTGGCGAGCGGTTTATAGTAAAAGACCGTATTCAGCAAAATGCCCTATTGTATAAAATCTTGAATTCAGAAAAATGGGCAGTTTACTTTATCTTAACCTTTGTTTTGGTTATTGCAACATTTAACATTGTTGGCTCGCTCACCATGCTGGTTATTGATAAGCAGAAAGATATTGCGGTGCTCAACAGTTTAGGGGCCGACAAAAAAATGATCAGACAGATTTTTCTTTTAGAAGGACTGATGATTTCTTTTATTGGCTGTACTTTAGGATTGTTTCTTGGAGGTTTGTTTGCTTATGCGCAGATGGAGTGGGGCTTTATTACCATGGCGCAAGGAAACATGATTGTAAACGCGTACCCAATGGCGCTAAAGGCAACAGATTTCATACTGATTTTTGTGACCGTTTCCGTAATTTCTTTTATTGCTTCCTTTATTAGCTCAAGGCTGAGCGTTAAGCGTTTTGAGACTTTAAAGCAGGCTTTATAAGGTTAATGATGCAATGAGAGTAGTGAATGAATTGCTGAAGTAAAAAATTGTCAAAAGTTTAGAATTGGGATTGCAGCATTTGACTAATGGATTTTAAGCGATAAAATGGTAATATCATCAGTTGCTTCGTGGTAATTCCGTAGGATATCCATCTTACTAATGAGTTCTCTATGAAGAGATTTTAAATCATTGTGCCTGTGTTCTTGTAAAAAATCCATCAACTCTTCTTCTGTAATTGATTGCTCTTCATCACCGTCAAATTCGATAATTCCATCGGTGTAATTAAATATGATTGCACCACGCTCTAGCTCCAGTTCTCCTTCGTTAACAAAAGGCAATTCATCAAAAACACCAATCATTGTAGTCCCTTTTTTCAACGGAATAACCTCGTCATTTTGTAAAACAAGTGGGCAATTATGTCCGGCATTAATGTATTTTACTTTTCGCGTTGTATCATTATAAATGCCTAAAAACAGAGTTATAAAACGGTCACCTTTAGTATTGTTAAAAACAATTTGGTTTAGCTTTTCAATAAGTACAGTCAACGGCGTGTTTAATGACACCAAGGCTCGTAAACTAGCCTGAAAATTCGCCATAATTAGTGCGGCAGAAATCCCTTTACCGGATACATCGGCTACACACCATAAAAACTCCTCTGAACTAATCTGTATAAAATCAAAAAAATCTCCGCCAATACTTTGGTGCGGGCGGTAAATAGATTCTACATCTAAAAAAATGTTTTTCGGGAGATTTTGCGGTATCAGCATACTTTGGACTTGCCTAGCCAGTTCCACCTCTCTTTGTAAACGCTCGCGGTGCAAACGCTCTTTAAAAAGCTTTTTATTTTCGAAAGCTACTACAATAACGTTAATCAGCGTTTGGATATAATCCACGCTATTATCTAATAGTTTTTGATCATTTCCAAATTTACCAACTAACACAAAAGCCAAAGCCTCATCTTTGTGATGAACAGGAATAAAGTAGTCAAACGCACTAAAAATAGGATTTTCGTGATCGGATATGCTCACGGGAACTTGCAACGGCATTAGCTCGTCAGCAATTTTTTGTAAATCTTCTGAAGCTTCTAACTCGCCACCAAAATTGGACACACAGAAATATTGGTCGATGTTCAAAAGTAATAGCCTAAAGTTTTTAACCCTTAGGTTACTCCTCATAATCGTTTCTAGCATTGTTATCAGTGTTTCACTGGGTACGTTGCTATTAATTGCCCTAGTAATTTCTAATAGTGCGCTTAGTTCTGCCTGTCTCTTTAGCAACAGTTCTACTATATCTATCTGGGCATCAGATTCTGATGAATCATGCTCTTGCATTTTATTTCTTTATGTGTGTGGTTTAGAAACTAAATGTACATAAAGTGATACAAAGTGTCAACTAAACATTTGTATTTTCTGCTTTCAAATCAAACAGATCTCGTAAGCCTATGGTAATTAGGTTAAAAGCATAAACGGTAAGCATAATCATTAGCCCCGGAATTAACGCTAAATAAGCACCATTCATTACTATATAGCCATAGTGTTCTTTGATCATACCGCCCCAAGTAGGCATGGGTGGCTGTGCACCAAAGCCTAAAAAGCTCAATCCGGCTTCTAATAAAATTGCAGAAGCAAAGTTGGATGCCGCCATTACCAAAATTGCCCCCATAATGTTTGGGAGGATATGGATGTAAATGATCCTTAAATTAGAGAAGCCCAAGGAACGGGCTGCTTCTACAAATTCGGTGTTTTTTAAAGCTAAAACCTGTCCGCGGACCAAACGGGCTACTTCAACCCACATAGATAAACCAACCGCTATAAATACTTGCCAGAAACCTTTGCCCAACGCAAAAGATATAGCAATAACCAATAGCAAAGCGGGTAAAGACCATAAAACATTCATTAGCCAGCTGATAGTAGCATCAACCTTACCGCCAAAAAAACCTGCTGTTGCCCCTAAACTGATTCCCAAAACTAAGCTGATGAGCACCGCCATAAAACCAACAGTTAGTGAAACCCTAGCGCCAATAATAATTCTGCTCAGCAAATCCCTACCATAAATATCGGTGCCCAACCAAAAAGTTTTGGTGGTCATGTTTTCCTTTTGGATTTGTGCTTGAGTTTTGCCATCGAATCTACTAAGCTTAATTTGCTTCCATTCGCTGCGTTCATTTGGGCCGAGATAGCCCTGATAAAGTAAATAGTCTTGCTGAAACCGGTAATTAGCCACTGGAATTAAGTCAAACCTAGTTGCTTGTCCGTACAACAACCTGCCAAACAAATTTACCTTTGCCGGTTGTGGATGTTTGGGCAATTTGATAAAAGTAAAAGTAGAACCGGGTTTTTCGATGTTAAGTTCAAGGTGCATGTCATTCGCCATCGGGCTATCATCTGGCGTAAGCCAATATCCCAAAAATGCTGAAACGCTAATTATCCCAATAAAAAACAAACCAATTAAAGAAAGCTTGTTTTTTGCAAAAACCTGCCAAGATTTTTTAGAATTAAGCTCGTTATTGTTGCTCATTATTTTACCATTCTGCCTTTCCAATTGTATTTCCCGGCATTTCCCATTATGCCAATATAAATGAAATACACCACATGAATGAATGTTAAAAAAGTAAGGTTGATAAGTAAGTCTTTGCGTTTGGCGAAAGAGACGAGCGATTCTAAAAAGAATACCTCAGCACAAAACTTAATCAAGAACTGAATAGTGACCAATTTTAAGAAATCTGGGTAAAAAAACGCCAATACAAAATTTAAAGCCAAAGAAATGTTGAAAATCCACATACATACCGCCAGCACAATTATTCTTTTGTCTTTGTATTTAACGCTTTTGCTTGCCCATCTTCTTCTTTGTTGGATAAACTCCTTAACACTTGCTTTGGCATGTGTATAAACACAAGCGTCATGAGCTTTACAGAAACCAACTGTACCGGGGTAAGCATGAGCAACTTTGTGCAAAAAAAGTTCATCATCGCCAGACGCTAAATCATCAATCCCTTTAAAGCCGCCAAGCTCAAAAAAAACTTCCTTTTTATAGGCTAAATTAGCACCATTACAGGTAGAAGGCATTTTATTACCAATACCGGCAGCACCCAAGCCAATCAAATACAAAAACTCTAAGGTTTGCAATCGCTCAAACAATGATTTTTCTTGAAAATAAACCACCGGTGAGCTGATTAGGTTATAGTTTTTTTCTTGATAAAGACCCACTACATTCATCAACCAATTTTTGCCCATTCTACAATCGGCATCGGTGGCAACAATCAACTCTCCTGATGCCACATTTATAGCTTCGGTAATTGCTTTCTTTTTATAAGAATTTAGTGCTTCGCTCTCGTTAAGTTGAATCAGCTTAACGCCCTTTTGTGCATAACTTGCAATAATTTGAGAGGTATGATCGGTAGAGTGGTCATCCACTACAATCAATTCAAAAAGTTCTGCGGGATAATTCTGGTTGATGATATCCTCTATAGTCAAATGGATGCTTTCCGCTTCATTTCTGGCAGCAATTAGTACAGATACTTTAGTTTGAGGCTTAAATAAATGCGGGGTGTAATAGGGGATTTTTTGCCAGCCCGTTCTTAAAAAAAACACCAAAGAGGCGTATAAAAACGTAAGGGCCAAAGAAACAAAACTAATAATTACGACTATCAAAAAATTTTAATTTAAAAACGAAATAAGAGCCTATGATGGCTGGAATTATCAAATTCACAAACCAAATTAACGCAATTGCAGCCATTACCGCTACCTGTTGCGTGGTAATAAATCCGAAAAAATAGGTGGCTGTCAAACTTCGTACCCCAACATCTAATAAATCTAAAGATGGCAGTGCAGATTGAATAAAAAATAAAATAAATACCATTAATGCCGATTTATAAAAAGCAATTTCGGGCAGTAATAAGTAAATAATAAGAATGTATTGTAGGGTAAACACCGCAAAACGAGTTATACTGTATAACATTACTTTTGTAAGTTCTTTTTGATGATAGCGGTTTAACACCGAAAAAAAACGTTTATATTTTTTTAGAAGTTTGATGCTGTTCAACGATTTTTCTAACCAACGGATGTTGAAATAGAAAACCAAGAAAAAGAAACAGAAGCCCATTACCAAAAAGCAGATGGCGAGAAACAGCCATTGATCTAGCGGTTTAAAGTTATAAATAAACCACAGTAACGCTATGGATCCCACTACGTTTGTAATTACCATTTGTGCTATTTGCCCAACGCTCATGGCAACTGCACCCTGGATTCTTCTACGAGGAGAGAGAAAAAACACCCTTCCGCCGTATTCTCCAATTCGGTTTGGTGTAAAAATAGCCCATGTGAGGCCACAGAAAACAGACTCTACCGCTCTGTAGTAACTAATCTGTTCAACTTTTGAAATCAAAAACCGCCACTTTAAGCTCTCAATTAGCCAATTGACCAACATCAGCAAAATAATTAACGAAATAACAACGTAAACTTTTACTGTTGAAAGCTGACCAATTAAATCTCCAAACCGGTCAAGATCCTGATGGTTGCTGAGTTTTTGATAAATAAAATAACCAGCCAAAACAACAATAATTATTTTTAAGCTGTAACTGATTACTTTTTTTTGATTTGCTGTCAACAGAGATGTGATTTTGTACAATGTTAAGAATTTACGTTAATATTGTTGCCATGTTAAAAGAAAAATCCAAAGAACGTATTATCCTTGGTATTGACCCCGGCACTGCGGTTATGGGTTACGGCTTGGTAAAAGAAGCCGGAAATAAAATTGAACTGATTGGTTTAGGCGTGGTAAAAATGAATCATTTGGATGATCATTTTTTGAAATTACAGCGCATTTTTGAAAAAACCACTACTTTAATTGAGCAATACCATCCAGATTGCATTGCTTTAGAAGCACCTTTTTACGGAAAAAACATACAGGTAATGCTTAAGCTTGGTAGGGCACAAGGCGTTGCTATGGCTGCAGGTTTAGCCAAAGGCTTACCCATTTTTGAATATTCGCCAAAGAAAGTAAAACAATCAATCACGGGAAACGGAAATGCCACAAAAGAGCAGGTTGCCGCCATGTTGAAGCAACTTTTAAAGTTTAGCGAAACTCCAGAGTTTTTAGATGCTACGGACGGGTTGGGCGTAGCAGTTTGCCATTCGTTTCAGAAAATCACCAGTAGTGGTGCCGGCAAATCTTATAGCGGTTGGGAAGCTTTTGCTAAGGATAACGTAAAAAGGGTTAAATAGTCTTTTCTGGTAAAGCCGACAAAATTTTATCAATATAACTTTCTGGAAACCCGAGCAGTTTTGCGTATTCAGCAATACGGTTCACCTCTTTTTTATCAGGTACAATCTCGTCTTCGCAATGGTGGCATATAAATGCGTATGCAGTAACCGTTCCATTTTCTGTGAAAACATCAAATTCACTTAAAGAATATTCTGGTTCTGTTTGCCCCAATTGCTCAAATTTGCTCTTACTGATTTTATAAACCAGCCCTAAAGTAAAATCATCTGTGACCGGAGAAAGGTTTGCCCTTGCGGTACCATCCGGGTTTTTGCGGTTAAACTTTAAAGTATAATCCTTTATTTCTCCACTACAGATTATTTCAACGGGTTGATTTACCCTAAATTCAACCAAGGTTGGGTTTAAAGCGCAACCGTAACCAAAGTATAAAAAGCTATTTGTCATTTTTATTTCTTTCCTTCCCATTCAGCATAAAACTGTTCCAAATATTGCACCATAAAATCATGGCGTTGGTTGGCAATCTGCTTTCCGGTTAAGGTATTCATTTTATCCTTTAATAACAGCAATTTTTCGTAAAAATGGTTGATGGTTGGGGCAGTCGTATTTTTATAGGCTTCTTTACTTTGATTGAGTTGAGGCGCAATAGCCGGATTATAAAGTTCTCTATTTTTAAAACCACCATAGGTAAACGCTCTGGCAATGCCAATAGCGCCGATAGCATCTAGCCTGTCTGCATCTTGCACTACTAACATTTCTGGTGATGAAAAATTGATCTTGCCCAAACTAGCTTTAAAAGACATATTCCGGATAATTTGTTGAACATGAAGTACTGTTTCATCATCAACATTTATAGATTTTAGGAAATATCCAGCTTTTTGCGGGCCAATTTCTTCATCTCCATTATGGAATTTAGAATCTGCAATATCATGTAAAAGCGCTGCAAATTCCACGACTTCTAAATTTACATCCTCATTTTTGGCAATTTCTTTTGCAGTTTTCCAAACGCGTTCAATGTGCCACCAATCATGTCCTGCTTCAGCATTTTCAAGTTCTTTTTTAACGAAATTAAGGGTAAGCTGAATTTGATTTTGCATTCGTAAACTTATAATTATGAAAACATTTTATCCAATCTTTTTTGCATTTCTTCTACGCTTACTTCTTCTTTGTGCGTTGCAATCATCCATTTATAACCATACGGATCAACTACTTGCCCAACTCTATCTCCGTAAAATTCGTCTTTAACATCCATAATAGATTTTGCGCCGGCGTTGATGGCTTTTTTAAAACTTTGGTCAACATCTTTTACATAGAGACTTAGGGTTAACGGTGTTCCTCCCAAAGAAAGCGGACTATGCGTACCCCAATCTGGGTTTTCTTCCGACATCATTAACAAAGTGCCCTCAACTTCCAATTCAGCATGTCCAATTGTTCCATCGGGCATGAGTAGCCGATATTTTTCTTCTGCGTTGAATGCTTTTCTGTAAAACTCAATTGCATCCGCACAATTTTTAATGCAGATGTAGGCGTTTAAACTGTTTGCCCCTGGTGCAATGTGATTTGCCATAATCTAATATTTAACTCTTAATCTTGGTTCTTTGCTCTTTTTATCTTTTATCAAAACCTACTAACTGCCTTTAGTTCCTCTAATCATTTGCTCTAAACCGTCCCACATTTCTTCGGTTACAATCTCTAAACCGTTGAACTGACCGGCGCCTTGCAACCATTCGCCACCATCAATAGTAATGACTTCGCCATTGATATATCCCGAGAAATCAGACAATAAATAAGCCGCAAGGTTAGCCAATTCTTGATGGTCTCCTACCCTTTTTAACGGAACCCTGTTTTTAAAATCAAACTTTTCGGCCATTTCTCCTGGCAACAACCTGTCCCAAGCTCCTTTGGTAGGGAACGGCCCTGGCGCAATGGCATTGCACCTAATTTGGTAATGCCCCCATTCCGCTGCTAAAGATTTAGTCATCGCTAAAACGCCACCTTTCGCACAAGCAGAAGGCACTACGTATCCCGAGCCGGTAAAAGCATAGGTGGTTACAATATTTAAAATGCTGGCTGGCTGTTTTTCTTTAATCCAATGCTTTCCGAAAGCCAAAGTGCAATTTACCGTTCCCTTTAAAACAATATCTATAATGGTGCTAAACGCATTTGCCGATAATCTTTCTGTAGGAGAAATGAAATTACCGGCAGCATTATTCAACAAGCCATCAACAGCTTTAAATTTTTCCAATGTAGAATTTAAAACGTTTTCCACTTGCTCAGCGTCTCTAACATCGCAAGCTACGGCCAAAACTTTTCCACCGGTTTTTGCTTCCAGTTCCTCTGCGGTTTTTTGTAGCACTTCCAGCTTTCTGGATGTGATGACCACGTTTGCACCTAATTGCAGAAGATAGGTGCTCATTGCTTTTCCTAGCCCCGTTCCGCCGCCTGTTACTACATAAGTTTTACCTTTTAAAGCATTGTCTCTTAACATGGGTTGGTTGTACATAGGTTATAGTATTTATGAGTTTTATCCAAATTACATATTATTTCAAGCTTTTAAAAAATCCTGACGTACTTAAAAAACATATTAAAGATATTTTTGGGCGTAACCCGCTGAAATGCGGGTCGGGCTTTCCGTTACAATCTTTACCAGCTGATGGCTGATAAAGGATTTTCACTTTAATCCCTTACGCGTAAATCTTATTAAGAAAAAAACCTCTCCCAAGATGTAAAGTACATCGCAGAAGAGGTATCTATTAATGAGAAGTAACGTATTACCCTGCCTTTTTCCCCTGCAAATTATCTATAATGGTTTTTAAAATAGATCGTGTACTGGGCGACCACCATTGCTTTAACATGGAGTCTAAGGTTTCGGTTTGGTCTTCGTTCATTTTTTCAATTAGCGCTTTACGGAGGTTTAGCTTGCTTTGTTGCCAAGTGGTTTGTTCTAAAGCTAAATACACTTTCATTTTTTTAAGGGCAACCGTCATCAAAGAATCTATAGAACTGGTTGCATCTATTAAACCGATTGATTTCGCTTCTGCGGATCCCATCAACTTACCTTCTAATAAATTGCGGTAGGCATTTCCTTTCCCAATCCAAAAAGCATAAAGCTCGAAAATGCTATCTGGCACAATAATACCAACAGGAACTTCATTTAACCCGATGATAAACTCGCCTTCTGCCATCACTCTATAATCAGAACAGATGGCCAAAACGCAACCGCCGGCTGGGCTATGCCCGCTAATGGCAGTAATTAAAGGTTTTTTAAAACTGGTAAGTGTTTTTACCAAATCTAAAAACTTGGCCCAAAATATTTTCATCTGCGCCTCATCATAACCATAAAGCTCAATTAAATCCAAACCTGCCGTAAAAAAGCCATGTTTGCCGGTAAGTATTACACCAAAAATACTGGTATCTTGTTCAATACTGACGATTATTTTTTTTAGCTCGTTCAGCATTTGCTCGTTCATTGCGTTAGATTTTCCACGATCTAGAGCAATAATTGCCACACTGTCCTGTATGGTTATTTTAAGGGTTTCCATCTGTCTGTTATTTTTTAGGAACTACGTTATAGCTGATTACGCTTCTGGCAAGATGTCCATTTAAATCTGTTCCTTCAAGTATAACTCTATATTTTCCGGTATTATCTCCGTTATAAAAGCTAACATTAGCGTTACCCAAACTATCCGTAATAATATTGGGAGTCCAGTAAATGGTAGTTCTTAAATCTGCTACATTGGCATTTAACTTCGGATCTGCGTAATTTGGCACATAAAATTCTTTAGGTTGCACAAATCCAAGAGGACTAAAGGTGACCACTCCCGGTACATATACATTGCTTACATAACCCGGCTTCCCACGTTTGGTGTTGATGATAATGACACCGCCACCACCTCTGCTTCCGTAAATTGCAGTATAGCCAATACTTTTCAAAATTTCAATTGATTCAACATCTTGGATAACAATAGTGTTTAAAAACTCTGGCTCAACATACATACCGTCCATAATAATTTGTGCCTGACTACCTCTTATATATGCAATTCCGTTTTGGATTGTTAAACCGGCAACTCTTCCCTGTAAGGCCTGTTCAATAGAAAACGCATTTTCTAAATCTTTTTCTGTAAGTATTCTATCAGCATTTCCGGCACCGTTCAAGTTAGCCGAGTTTTCAATTTCGGGCTTTTTATCCACCACCACAACTTCACCTAATAAAATGGAACGGTTCACAATTCCGTTTTTAAGCCACTCCTCATATTGCGATTTGCTGTTTTTCAAATATGCAGTCATGGAATCGTTAATATTGATGGTCAAATCTGCCTGATTTTTATTTTTAACCACTGTAGGGAATGTGGTATTGTAAAGCTCGATGTCTACGTACTTTTTTCCTTTTTCGTTTCTGGCCTGCACAACAAATTTGGTGCTATCGGGAAAGTAAAGACTATCCACCATAAATTCTCCTAACTCGTTTGTTTTGGTTTGGATTAAAAGTGGCCTTTTGCCCGATGAAAATATAGTTACAGTTCCGTCTTCTACTGGGTTCTTTCCCCGTGTAACCCTTCCGCTGATGCTTAAGGTTTTTTCTTCCTTAAAAACATTGACTTTTGTTGACTGTAAATCTTGCCAAACAAATCTCCGCCAGCCCTGTGTAAGCATTAAAATATCGGTATTGAATACTTTTTCCTCGTTAATATTGGTTAAGTAATAACCTGGGTTTTCTACATAACCTTTAATATCCGAAGTCAACAACAAATTGGTAAAAATGCTTTCTTCTTCATCAATAGGGATGTTTACTTTGCCGGCATCTACCACCGACATGGAAAAAGAACCTATTACGGGATTTCCGTTGGGATCAATTGCCTTTATGGCTAAATCGGTTTTACTTCTTTGCGTATAGCTACTTTTATCCGGTTTGATAGAAACAGCTAAAGTGTCCCTCGGGGCGATAAAAATAAGTCGCTCTGCCAACGGTTGCATGTTTTCATCAAACAAAGTAAACTGGTTAATGCCCGACAAAAGTCGTGATTTATCCAATTTTGCTGCAAATGCCAAAGATGATAATCCGGATTTGGCGGTATAAATAATGTTGCCACTGTTTTGTGCTACCACAGTAAAAACTTTATTTCTATTTTTTTCTAAGTACAGCTGGTTAACCGCTACTTTTATCATCACGCTATCTGCGTTCAAATTATTAACACTGAGGGTAGCACCTTCTGTTTTGGCCGTAGGAAGATTAATCCGACGTTCGGATCCATCTTCGAATTTTATAACCGCTTCAAAAGTTTTACTTTTTATCGGTGTTAAACTAAAAATACCCATACCTAAATGGCTGGTTTTAATCAATGCTATTTTATTCCCATCGTTGTCTTGCACATATCCCGAGATAGATTTTCCTAAACCATCGGCACCTAAAGCTTTAAAAGCAACTCTGCTTCTTATACCATCCACCAAATCGCCTCCTTCCGGAAAAAACTGAACGTCAACTGAACCTGAAGTCCCCTTTATCGGAATGGTTTTTTCTACATTGGTGTATTCGCCAATATTTATTGAAGTTTGGATGCGTCCATTGCCTCCTAAAAGTGGTTTATTACTGGTAAAATCAAGATTTATAGCTCCATTTTCATCAGTTTTCAACTTTCCTCTGTCAATTGTTTTGTCTTCAACAATCACACTATAAACCACCTCTTTATTCGCATACGGATACCCATCTATATTGCTGAATTTTATTTTTGAGTTCACCTTTTCTTTATCAGCTTCTTTACTAAAACTATAAGTGGCTTTTGTAATTAACTGGCTAGTCCATGCGTTGCCCACTTTAAACGTTTTATCGTAAAAGAATGCTTGATCGTAGTTCCTCATCCAAGTGGTGTAAGCCCGTATCCTGTAGTTGCCTTCCGTTATCGAATCTTTCAACTCAAAACTCCCCCAACCCAAGCCTGCAACCAAAGGTAAGCGCAAGGTTTTTTGTATCGAATCTTTGGCATCAATTAAATCCA
>DASSWV010000289.1:0-5600 GCA_035704545.1 Pelobium sp. | reverse complement strand
TGTGAAATGCAATTATACACGTTACCCACAAGAATTAATAAGCATCGCGATTAACAAGGCACCGGTAAAAATAGAATAAAGATTAAATTGATAATCTGCTGATCTTTTTAAAGGGTAAGTAGTTTTTGTTTTCATGGCTTTGTATGTTTTGTTATACAATTAGTAATACAATAAACAAACCAATTTTTTGTCCAATAAAAATAAAACTTTAATATGCTATAATACAGACTGTTAAACGCTAAGAAAGGTACTTACCAACAATGGGCATTCTACGGCCCATTCCAAATGCTTTAGGTGAAATTCTTAGAATAGGAGGCGTTTGGTAACGCTTGAATTCGGCTTTATTTACCATTTTTAAAATCCGATTAACCAAAGCTTCATCAAAACCATCATTGATAATTTCTTTAGCGCTTTTCCGCATCTCTATGTATTCAAACAAAATTTTGTCTAAAATATCATAATCTGGTAAAGAGTCAGAATCTTTTTGGTCTGGACGTAGCTCAGCAGATGGTGCTTTGGTAATGGTATTTATTGGAATAATCTCCTTCTCCTTATTGATGTATTCTGCAAGCTGATAGACCTGTGTTTTATAACAATCACCAATTACCGAAATTGCACCACACATATCACCATAAAGTGTACCGTAACCAACAGCTCCTTCGCTTTTGTTTGAAGTATTCAACAAAATATACCCGAATTTGTTGGACATCGCCATCATAATTACTCCACGTGAGCGAGCTTGTATATTCTCCTCAGCAAGATCAGGAGCTAAACCTGCGAACTCTGTTTTCAGCGTTTCATCGAAAGCATCGGCAACTGTCTCTATGGGAATGATGGTGCTTTTACAGCCTAAGTTTTTTGCTAAATCTTCTGCATCTTTAATGGAGTGAGCTGATGAATATTTAGAAGGCATCAAAACGCCCATCACATTCTCCGCACCTAAAGCTTCACAAGCCAAAGCGCAAACCACGGCAGAATCTATCCCGCCAGATAAACCTAAGGTCGCTTTTGAAAAACCAGATTTTCTGAAATAATCTTTAATTCCCAAGACTAATGCTTGGTAAACCTGCGCTGTATTGCTTGCTCGTTCTGTGTTTTTACTAAGTACAATAGAACTTTGCACCTGCTCCACATTAAAAACCCTAATCTCCTCTTCAAAGTAATTAAGTTCTGCAATAATATCACCCGCTTTGTCAAAAACTAACGAACCTCCATCAAAAATCAGTTCTGTTTGCGCACCAACATGGTTTACATAAAATAATGGCAAATTATATTTTCTGCAGTTTTGCGAAAGCAAGAAAATGCGTTCTTCATCATGACTGTACGAAAACGGGGATGCTGCAATATTGATCATGAAATCTGGAGATTCCTTAATCAGCTCATCCATTGGACAGGTTTTATACAGCGGATTATCTCCTAAATTCCATAAATCCTCGCAAATTGTCAATGCAATTTTGTGCCCTTTAAAATCTATACATTTAAACTCATGCGCTGGTTCAAAGTAACGATACTCATCAAAAACATCGTAAGTGGGTAAAAGCGCTTTCTTTATTACTTGTTTCACTTTGCCATCAGCAATAAAATAGGCAGCATTGTAAAGGTCTTTACCTTCAATTACAGGATTTTGTATAGGCAAGCCCAAAACACAAGCAATGTTATCGCAGGCTTTAGCTACTTCCTGAGCAGCTTCTTCGCAAAGTTCGATAAACTCGGGATACTCCAAAAAATCTCGGGGCGGATAGCCTGAAACACAGAGCTCCGAAAAAACCACCAAATCAACGCCGGTTGCTTCCTGACTTTTTAAAGTGTCAATTATTTTTTTCGTATTGGCTTCAAAATTCCCAATATGATAATTTAATTGCGCTAAAGCAATCTTCATAAAATATGTTATAATCTATTTACAACTAAAAGTACACTGCGAAGTTTAAGCCTAAATATGAGCTTTTAAGTGTGTCCGAGCCTTTTTTAATGTCTGTGAAGCCATTGTTAAAAGATAATCCAACATCTACAGCGGTTTTTTCACCTATATAAAATTGCGTTCCACCACCGATAATCAAAGATGCTCTGTAAAAAGATATTCCGTCTTTCTCGGTTGTTGTTACACCTCCGTCTTTTACTTCTTGCTTTGCTCCAACATTAAAAGCATTTCCTAGTCCAAATTCACCGTAAAATCTTAAACCGTTCATATCACTGGTTACCAATTTGATTTTCGCAGGAATTTCCAGATATTGTAATTTATAGATACGTTGTTCTCCGTTGTCCAGAGTTCTTTCGCTTTCTGTTTGCCCGTTGATGGTAGTTAATTTTAAACCTGTTGTAAAAGCATAATTATCAGCAAAATAAAAATCGCCCACCAAACCATAACTAAAACCTGCTCTTAAGCCATTGGATTTTATGCCATCAATATCCGATTTTATCCATCCAAAATTTGGGTGTGCAGTTATCCCTAGTTTAAATCCTTTGTAAGTGTCTTGTGCAAACAACATCGCAGTGCTCATTGTAAAAATGGCTGCTAATAATAACTTTTTCATAACTTCGATATGTATTTATAATTTATTCAAATGAAATTTAATAATCACGCCAAAATTACATTTTTTTCGCAATCTATTTTCTTATTAGTGCCTGCAACCAAGATGCTAAAATAGACACCAGTAATATTGATGTAGATTTAAAAATTGAACGTTTTGACCAAGATTTATCAAACATCGACCCAAGTCAACTTCGAGAAAAACTGCCAGCCCTACAAAAAAAATATCCTGTTTTTTACAAAGACTATTTTGAGAAAATATTGAATTTAGGAAGTGTTGAAAATACTGAATACATCCATATATTGGAGCAAGTTTTGGCAGGCAAACCGTTTAGAGATTTACAGCATGAAACGGATTCAATTTATCCGGATTTAGATGCGCTGAAACCAGAACTGGTTGATGCTTTTAAACATATCAAGTATTATTACCCCGAGTGGAAAGCGCCTAAAATTATTACCTATATTTCTGGTTTTCAAGTACAAACACCCATTGGAACTGGTTATGTGGGTATAGGTTTAGATATGTTTTTAGGCAACAAATCCAAATTTTACCCTGCATTGGTAGAAACTATTCCTCGATACATTAGTAGGAGGTTCACTCCAGAAAACATTACGCCAAGAGTAGTTGAAGTAATTACCAGAGAGGATTTATTTCCCGAATTAGCAAATGATAAAAGTTTGTTATCTAAAATGATTTATAACGGCAAACTATTGTATTTTATGAAAGCTGTACAGCCTAATACTGCAGATAGCACTATTATTGGATATACCAAAGCGCAAATGGATTGGGCAAATAATTTTGAATCAGATACTTGGGCTTACTTTTTAGAACAGGATTTATTGTACAACACGGATTATATGAAAATCCAAAAATACTTGGCCGAAGCACCGTTTACACCCGGATTGGGCGTTAAAAATGATTCATCACCAAAACTTGGTCAATTTATTGGTTGGCAAATTGTTAAAAATTATATGCAAAACAACCCAAATATTGATCTAAAAAAACTGATGCTAATTAAAGATCCTCAGCTGATTTTAACCAAAGCTAGCTATCACCCAAACCAAGACAAGTAAATAATTTGATATTAAATCATTTTTCATGAGAGTAGGAATAGTTTTAAGCGGCGGTGGAATAAGAGGAATTGCACATTTAGGAGTGTTAAAGGCCTTAAAAGATAAAAAGGTGACAATTGATGCAATTAGTGGCACTAGTGCGGGAGCAATTGTGGGTGCGCTTTACGCAAACGATGTTGATCCTTATGAAGCATTGAGTGTTTTTAATGATACCAGATTGATCCGTTATTTACGGCCAGCCTTCAGAGCCCCTGCATTGTTAAACCTAGAGACAGCTTTTGCGCTGATAAAGAATTACATCCCACATGATAATTTTGAGAACCTAAAAATTCCTTTGACAATTACGGCAACCAACTTTAACGAAGGTAAATTGGTCTATTTTTCGGAAGGAGAATTGATACGAAAAGTACTAGCGTCAAGCTGTATTCCTGGGATTTTTATTCCGATAATGATTGACGGCAAATTATATATCGATGGAGGCGTTATGAACAATTTCCCAGTTGAGCCATTACAAAATAATTGTGACATCATCATCGGTTCATCTTGCAACCATTTACCCCCAATAACCAAATTGCGCAACATCAAACATGCGGTTGAACGAGCAGCACTTTTATCTTTAAATCATACATTAGAACAAAAATGCGCATTTATAGATGTGTTAATTGAACCAAAGGGTTTAGGAGAAACCAGCATTTTTGACGTTAAAAAAGCTGAAGAAATTTTTTGGGTGGCTTATGAAGAAACCTTAAATAAGGTAGCTAACATCAAAGAAATAATTGCAACAAAAAAGGCGTCCATTAAATAACGCCTCTTTGTTTTATAGCTTGTTAAACTTTAATCGTTTAAAATTCGCATTACGCCAAAAATAGAAATAGCCGCACCAATAAAGGTAATAAGCCAGCCTAATAAGTCAACAATAAAAGAATGATCAATTACTTGTTTAATGTAAACACCAAATAATGTAACAAAAACACCAACGATAATAAGTTTTACATGTGAAGGGTTGTTTGCATTTACCATAGTTCTTTTCTTTTAATTATGTTGCAAAAATAAAACTATTGTTGAGATTTCGCTATGAAATAACGTTTTTTTTGATAGATATATGCTCTTTAGAATCAGTCAAAGTAACAACATTTGAAACTTATTAAAATCACCTTGATTTTCGTCCCTTTTGCCAAACTACTGTGAAGAAAAAATTGTTAAACGTTCGGTTAATGTCGCATTTTTAAGAAAGGCTGTCATTATAACTTGCTTTTGGTAAATTGCCAAAAATTATAAAAATGAGGATCGCAATTAATGGTTTCGGAAGAATTGGAAGAACAGTTTTTAGGCTACTTATCCAACATCCAACAATTGAGGTTATTGCCATAAATGACCTATCTGATACTGAAACCCTTGCACACCTCCTCAAGTACGATTCTGTACACGGCAACTTTTCTGGCACCATTTCATCAGATAAAAAGCATTTAATTGTAAACGACAAAGCTATTCAGGTTTTTGCAGAAAGCGATGCTGTAGCACTTCCGTGGAAAAACCTAGGAATCGATTTAGTTTTAGAATGTACCGGGAAGTTTTTAACTCAAGCCTTAGCTACAAAACATTTGAACGCAGGCGCAAAGAAAGTATTGCTTTCGGCACCCTCGCCAGATAAAAACATTCCGACAGTAGTTCTGGGAGTTAATGACGATGATATTGACTGGGAGAGCAAAATTATTTCTAACGCTTCTTGCACTACTAACAACGTTGCCGCTATGGTTAAAGTTTTAGATGATTACTGGGGAATTAAAGAAGGTTATATTACTACGGTTCACTCTATGACGGGCGACCAAAACCTCCACGATGCTCCACATCGTGATTTAAGACGGGCAAGAGCAGCTTCATCATCCATCATACCTACTACAACGGGTTCAGCAAAAGCAATTACCAGTTTTTTCACTCACTTGGAAGGAAACTTAGGTGGCGCAGGAATTCGCGTTCCGGTATTAAACGGCTCACTCAC
>DASSWV010000247.1:0-3678 GCA_035704545.1 Pelobium sp. | reverse complement strand
ATTTACCCGCCATAAAACATGAATTAAAATACTGATTATCAGTATAATATACGTATTTTTAAGCAGACAATCAAGCGAGAATTAAACTTTAATTACTGTTTTTTATTGCCGAATTTTGTGAATTATGATGCGTTTGCCCTGGTAGTTTTATCAATAAAGTATAGAGCTGTTTGCTAATTAGAAATCAAATCCCTGTTCTTGCGTTAACGATGGAAATGGATACCGGCCTGTGCTTAATGCCTTGTGGCGTATGAATGTACAGCGTGTTAAAACGCCCCAATAAATTTACCACAGCAATCGATCATTCAAAATTCACTCATTCTATATTCATTCAATCATCCAATCCTTCAAAATTCACTCATTCTATCATTCAATCATCCAATCATTCAAAATCAAATCACTGCAACTTATACTCATAAACAGCTCTCGCTACGTTTCCACTGGCATCAATTCCTTCTAAAATTACTTTGTAAGGCCCTTTATCATCACTATTGTAAAACTCGAAACTTCCTTTTCCATCTTTATCCGTTAAAACAATTGGGTTCCAATAAATAGTGGTGCGGTAATCTGTAACCTGTAAACTTGTTTTTGGTCCCGCATATTTGGGAACATAAAACTTTCTTTCCTCACTATAGCCCTTGGGTGTAAACGTAAGAACGTTGTTTGGCGGAAATAACTCTTTAAGTTGATCTTTACTGATTTTCACCTTCTTGATCTCTTTCATGTTAATCACCACTACCCCTAAAGTATTACTTCGCTGATTGATACCCGAAAGTCCATCGTTATTGAAAACCTCGATAGACGCAATTCCTTTAGGATCAATGCTTAACAAATAATTCACATCAACCGGCATCCCATCAACATAAATCTCGATAGGTGTTTTATTTCCTTGATTATAAGTCCTAGATAAATAAAGCTGATAATCTATATAGGTAAGTCCAGCTATACTTAAACAATTGGTTAAAACATTACAGCCTTCAAACTGATCACCCGAAACTTCTCTGTCTGCCTGCATACTTAACCCGCTTAACGCACTATGGTCAGAATGGCTAGGTTTTTTAACCGCATCTGCTTTTACAACCACTTCTTGCAACATAAAAGCGCTCCGGCGCTCAATTTTACTATTCGCCAAATAAGTACTCATAAAGCTGTCCATGTTGAGCACATTATCTGGACTGTTGATATTTCTGATTAAGGATGGGTAAGTCTCCCCGTCAACCATAATTCTGATCTCTTTAGAGTTTACATTGTTTCTAGCGTTGATGATAACTTCTGAAGAATCTTTGAATATTAAATCATTAAATGCAAAACGCCCATCTTTATCTGTTGTACCAGTAACGCTGAAATGTTTATCAGGAATTTGGAACAATAAACGGGCTTTCTCCCAGGGCATACCGTCGCTTCTTCTGATGGTTCCGGTAACATTAATGCCTTGTTCGGGAAGTACTTTTAGCGCAGGGACTTTGCCGGCGGCAATATCGGCATAAGAAAAACTGCTGTAGCCTTGTGTAATCAACAGGTTGTCTAGGTCTGCTATGCGGTTAGGGTTTTTATCGTTAAAATAATAATTGGGCTGTTCTATGTAACCCAAAATATACGAGCTCAGCAATAAGTGGCTGTAAATAGTTGGCTCTTTATTTTCATCGTACGGAACTTTTGCAGCATTAAAAACAGAAACCGAATAATTTCCCTGATCTGGATTTAGCCCGCCAACACTTTCTAAACTGAATTTTATTTTTTGGCGACCTTTATAACTAGCCAAATCTGGCTTTAGATTCATTTTTACAAAATCTCTTCTTTTAATAAAAGTTAAACGCTCGGAATAAGGTTTGTAATCTGGTCTTAAAATGGCTATTTGCAGTAAACCATTTGGCAAATTATCAGTAGGCAAAACAATGGTATAGGTTTTTAAGCGCAAAACACTTTGGGCCGCGTAAAATAACGAATTACCATTTTGTGCAACAATGTAAAAAGCTTGGTTTTTGTTTTTCTCCAGAAAGCTATCGGTAGTGTTAATTTTAACGTAAACACTATCGTTTTGCTGCGTTACAGATAAGCCTATGCCATCATTAGTTACTGCGGGCAAGCTAACGTTTTTTGTAACACCATTGGCAAACACCACTTTCGCAGTGTAGCTATCGCCAATTTTTGGAGTAAAAGTAAAACTTCCCATCCCTAAATGTTGTGATTCAAACTTCGAGATTTCTTTTCCGGTTTGGTCTATGATAACGCCATTTACACTTGTCCCTAAACCATTAGAAGTAATTGCTTTAAAACCAACTTTGGTTTCCACGCCGTTTAATAAGTTCCCTCCTTCTGGAAAAAACTGAATGTCGTTTTCTAAAATTGAAGTTTTAAGGTTAAAGTTTTTGTAGAGCACTTTTCTATCGCCCATATCTACCGAAGTGCTTAATACGCCGCTGTTTAACGCTATTTTGTTTGAGCTACTAAAATCAAAAGTAATAGCTCCGTTTGCATCTGTGGTTTCTTTTCCGCGGGCCACTCGGTTAAAATCAGCATTTACTTCCCAGCTCACTTTTTTATCAGCCAATGGCTTGCCGTCCGCATCCTTATAAACCACTTTGGTTTTTACTTTTTGCTCTTTATCATCAACGCTGCCATCAAAAGTGATATGCGTAATCAGATCTTTGCTGAGCGCATTACCCACGTATATGTTTTTCGAGAAAAAATAATCTGCATCCCGGTTCAGCATCCATCTTGTAAAAGCTCTTACATGAAAATTGCCTTCCTTAAAATTGGGGTAAGGAAAAACAAAGCTTCCAGTTGCCACGCTATTTTCTACCCGTAATTTTAAGCTAGCAACCAAAGAGTCTCTATCGCTAATTAGTTCTACGTACAAAATTTTACTAATTGGCGAGGGTGCGTTTAAAGCATTAGTCACATAGCCTTTAAACCAAGCCGTATCTCCAACCGCATAATAGGGCTTGTCAAAATGTAAATAAACCTTCTCTATAGGATACATTTCCGCAATTTTCGCTTTCTTCTGCGCTAATTCTGTTAAAGGGATATTTTGCGCCTGTGCTAGATTTGCACTCATGCTGGTGACACAAAACAATAAGGTATAAAGGAATATTTTAAACTTGCTCATAAATTTTACTTCGGAATTTTAAATTTAGCCTTTTAAATAAGTTTGTGGCAAATAATCTGAAAATTTTAGGTTTTTTAACGTTTGGCTTTGACTTTTAAGGTTTCAATAAGGTTTATTTTCAAGAGCGTTCGAGCAGGCTTTACGTTCATACTGCACAGGCATTGGTCACAGGCCGGTATCCACTGCAATCCTTAACGCAAATACCTCTGAAGTCCAAGTAGGGTCTCCTTTTGGGGACTCTGCATTTTTTTAACTAGGAAGAGTTCGCTGAATCGTGGATGTTTTTAATCGCCATGGATAAATAAGATATTTGTTCTGTCTGTAAATGTGCAGGGTCCTCTGCGAGAGACCCTGCGTGGACAAAAAGGAAAGCTTCTTAACTATGTGACTTAAAAAAATCCTTTTTGAAACTGAATACCTAATGTTTATATGTGGTATAAAACTGTTGTACACTATATCTTGAATTTAGATAGCGACTAATAAAAATTCCGCATATATTTAATGTAATTCCCTTTGCTACAGATTTTAACTTTATTTATTTTGCTTTAAGATTTTACCTTTGTGCTTCC
>DASSWV010000166.1:0-3535 GCA_035704545.1 Pelobium sp. | reverse complement strand
CAAAACCTTATAAATAATTCCGAATAGTGTCATCAATACTATAAAAGTAATTCCCAAGTTCAACACATCAATAAAAATCAACGTAAAATCAGGTAAAAAACGAGTTAATACATCGCTAAATACCAAAACCAAACTGTTGATCATTAAAGAAACAATTAAAACAAAACCTAAACTGGCTACCATGGATAAGGATAAAACTCTATCGATAATGAGCTTTAGCCATCCCTTTTTTGGTACCGCTTTTACCCGCCATATTTGATTAATAGAGTCTTGAATCTCTACAAATATTCCAGAAGCACCAATTATCAAGGTAATTACACCCGTAACTGCCGCTATTGTGCTTTTGCCAGAAAGTTGTAGTTTTTGTAAGGTGGATTGGATTTGTGCCGCCGCATCGCTCCCAATAAAATCGTTGAGCTGTGAGAAAACTTTCCCCTGCAAAGCATCCTGACCATAAAATATACCGCCAATAGAAAGCAGTACAATTAACATGGGCGCTAAAGAAAATATAGTGTAGTATGCTAAAGACGCACTTAACTTTAAACCTTTATCATCCATAAAGGCATTAAATGTTTCTTTTAAAATTTTGGGGTAATCTTTGAAAGTAACCTTATACATAAATTATTGATGTTTACTAACCACCAAAAGATTCAAATCCTTGTGTGGAAAACCAAAATGCTGCGCTAAATCTTTATTGGTCATAGCGCCTTGGTAAATGTAAACTGCATTTCTTATGCCAGTTTTATCCCAAATCAGATTCATAATTCCACCCATTTCACCAATATCAATTAAGATAGGTGTAAATATGTTCGTAAGGGCATAAGTTGCTGTACGGCTAACACGGGAAGCTATATTTGGCACACAATAATGGATTACATCATGTTTTCTGAAAACCGGATTTTTATGATTGGTAACTTCGGAGGTTTCAAAACAGCCTCCTTGATCAATGCTTACATCAATCACTACCGAATTAGCCTTCATTTTAGAAACTGTTTCTTCGGTAACCACACAAGGGCTGCGGCCATGTTGTGCTCTTATTGCGCCTATAACCACATCGCAGGTAGTAATCGCTTTTTCTAATACTAAAGGTTGCATTACTGAGGTAAAAACCCTAGCACCGATATTGTTTTGCAATCGGCGTAAGCGATATAAAGAAGAGTCGAAAACTTTGACTTCTGCTCCTAATCCAATAGCGGTTCGGGCGGCATACTCCCCCACGGTTCCAGCGCCTAAAATTACTATTTCTGTCGGCGGAACACCTGTAACGCCTCCAAGCATTAATCCTTTTCCTCCAAAAGCATTGCTCACATATTCTGCTGCAATTAGTACTGATGTTGAACCAACAATTTCGCTCATTGCCCGCACCACACTCAATACATTGCCTTCATCACGTAAATATTCAAAAGCTAAAGCAGTAATTTTTTTATTCATGAGCGCAGTTAAATGCTCTTTCTTTAGCGTACCGGTTTGCAAAGCCGAAAACACAATTTGGTTGTGCTTCATCATGGAAATTTCTTCCATACTTGGCGGTGCAATCTTTATAATAATATCCGCTTGATAAACTTCTTGCGTATCGTTAACTATTTTTGCTCCTTGCTCACTGTACTTGATATCGGCAAAATTTGCAGCTAATCCAGCGCCAGCTTCAATTACCACTTGGTGCCCGTTATTTACCAACAGCGCTACAGAAAGCGGGGTTAAAGCAATCCGGTTTTCTTGGTACGAGGTTTCTTTGGGAATTCCGATATATAAGCTGTTCTTCTTTTGCTTAACTCCTTCTAAAGATTCCTGGGGCTGCATCATCGCTTGTTGCGCAACTTCAGATAAACAACTAGTCATCGTTTTTTTCATTGTACCATTTTTTATTTTTTGGCGTTCGGGCAGGCTTTACATTCATACTACACAAGGCATTAGCCACAAGCCGGTATCCATTTCAATCCCTAACCGTTAGTTTGTAGTTAAGAAAATAATGTAGAAATTTAAAAGGAAGCAGAGGTGAACTATAATCCTTAATAAGTTTGAGACTTACTTTGCGTATCAGTCCTCTGCCTACCTTTTACAAGTGGAATTGCATAAAATAGAATGTTAGACGTAAGGGTCTATTAACGGTTTTAATGAAATCCACATTTTTGTTTTCCTTAATCTAAAATTATGAAAAAATTTACAATTGTTGCAGGAATTGATGTGTCAAAATTAAAACTGGATGTGAGCATCCTTGTCGAAGCAGGGCAGAAACATCCTCATTATTTTCTGATAGAGAACAATAGGAAGGGCATTTTGAAACTGTTCGGAGCGATAGAAAAGCTGGGCATATCCCTAAAAGAAGTACTCTTTTGTTTCGAGCATACCGGAATCTATACTATGCATCTTTGCAGCACACTTCAGGAGTTTGACTATGCTTATAGCATGGTGCCAGCTATCGAGATCAAAAGATCTGTAGGTCTGATCCGAGGAAAGAGCGACAAGGCGGATTCGAGAACTATCGCCCTATACGCTATCACACATACTCATAAGTTAAACCTTACCGCCTTGCCAGAACGGGCTTTGATGAAGTTAAAACTGCTGTTGGTAGAGAAACAAAAACATAAAAAAGCAATCCTGAGTTTAAGTAGCACAGATGAGCAGATAGGTTTCATGCCCAAGGAACTCCTGAAGGATATTCTCGTAGTAAATCAACAGAGCATCAAAAAATTGAAAAAAAGTTTAAAGGCAATAGATGAGATGATCACTGAACTGGTAAACAGTCATGGAGAACTTAAAGAGAAATTTGATCTGGTCTGTAGCGTACCTGGAATAGGCAGGGAAACGGCTCTTTATCTGATCATGTACACCAAAAACTTCACTTGTTTTGATAACTGGAGGCAGATGGCATGTTATGCAGGAATAGCTCCATTCGGTTACAGTTCAGGAAGCAGTATCAAAGGCAGAAGTAAAGTAAGTATGATAGCAAACAGAAAACTTAAATCATTACTTACTTTAGGGGCACTGGCAGCAATAAGGCATGATAAACAGATCAAAGATTATTACCAAAGAAAAGTGGAAGAGGGTAAGAATAAAATGTTGGTCATTAATGCCGTAAGATGTAAAATGATTAGCCGAGCATTTGCAGTAATCAACAGAGGTAATCCTTTTATAGATACTTTTAAATTTGCTGCTTAATTATTTGCTTTTTATCATAGAATACGCAACTCCTATTCTGCAGGTTACCATTCTAGGTAAACACTCTTATAATGAGATGTTTCACTATCGTTCAACATGACGATCGGATAATTCAGTCTGCTCTTAGCGCTGTGAACTCTGTGTCCTCCGTGGTTAGGCTTCGACTCCGCTCAGCCTGACAATTCACACAACCAACCTCCGAAAACTCTGTGAAATTCTCCGTGTTCTCCGTGGTTACAAACTTATCAAACCTGCTACCTACCAATGAGCTGTTCCTCCGCCAGCCGGCCAATCAACCTAACGGATGAAAAAACTTCCATGTTCTCCGTGGTTAACAAAACCCTACATAACCCTCTCTACCTCAATTACCCGGTGA
>DASSWV010000147.1:0-3847 GCA_035704545.1 Pelobium sp. | reverse complement strand
ATTCCTTTACCACTCCGTAGCCATGTTTTTCTGCATGTTGTTGGCAAGCAAAACCGATGTCTCCTACTCTATTACCTACAATCGCATTTTCAATAGCTAAAGTCAAGCATTCCTGGGTAACCTTTAACAGATTCCTAGTTTCATCGGCAACTTCACCAATCATAAAGGTGTAAGCAGAGTCTCCAAAGTAATTATTTTTTATTACCCCGCAATCCACAGAAACAATATCGCCACTCCTTAACTCGTAATTACTAGGAAAACCGTGTACAACTTGGTCATTTAAAGAAATGCACAACGTATAAGGAAAACCATTGTAATTTAAAAAAGCGGGAATAGCACCGTTGTCTCTGATAAACTCTTCTGCTACTTTATTTAATTGTTTGGTAGTAACTCCTTCTCCAATAACTTTAGCCACTTCGGCATGGGTTTTAGATACTAGCTGTGAACTAATTCTAATTAGCTCAATCTCTTCTTCTGATTTTATGAACACTACTTTCGGCATTCCTAAGCTTAAATTATAGCTTCTGAAGTCCCCACTGAAGTTGCAGAAGTACGTCCGCTTATTCTTCCCGTTTTCATTAATCCATCGTAATGACGCATTAACAAATGACTTTCAACCTGTTGCAAGGTATCCAAAACAACCGCCACCAAAATCAACAAAGATGTACCTCCAAAGAAATGGGCAAACTGTGAGTTTACACCTGCAATGATAGCAAATGCCGGCAATATGGCGATGAGTGCCAAAAACAATGATCCTGGAAAAGTAATCCTAGAAATAATTGCATCTATAAAATCCGCGGTTGATTTACCTGGCTTAATACCCGGAACAAATCCACCGTTTTTCTTCATATCATCAGCCATTTGATTAGGATTGATCGTAATTGCTGTATAAAAGAAAGTAAACACGATAATTAGAATTGCAAACGTGACGTTGTACGCAAAAGAGGTATAATCACTAAGCGATGCCAAAAAAGCCGACTGTGCCGACGGCAAAAACTGTGCTATGGTTGATGGTATAAACATAATTGCCTGAGCAAAAATGATTGGCATAACCCCTGCGGCATTCAGCTTTAAAGGGATGTACTGACGTACACCTCCGTACTGCTTGTTCCCTACAATCTTTTTCGCATACTGAACAGGAACCTTTCTTGTCCCCTGAATAACCAACACCGTAAATACTACTACAGCGAACAATGCCACAAACTCAATAAAGAAAGCAATTAATCCCCCTTGACCATTTTGTCTACTTATAAACTCAGCGCCAATACCGTAAGGCAACTGGGCAATAATACCCACCATAATCAATATTGAAATACCATTTCCAATCCCTTTATCAGTAATTTTTTCTCCCATCCACATTACAAACATGGTTCCGGCAGTTAAAATAATCATCGAAGAAATTGTAAATAATGGTTCAGAAATCAATCTTGCTTCTGGAGCGATTTGTGATTTAACATAACCGATAGCTTGCAATGCAGTAATACCGATTGTTAAGTAACGTGTAATCTGAGTAATCTTCTTCTGTCCGCTTTCACCCTCTTTCTGCATTTTTTGGAAATATGGAACAGCGATACCTAATAGCTGTACAACAATGGATGCCGAAATATAAGGCATTACCCCTAAAGCAAAAATAGATGCTCGGGAGAATGAACCACCAGCAAACATATTTAACAAGCCTAGCAAGCCGTCTTTAGCTTCTTGGTTATCTAACGATGCAGGATCAACTCCTGGCAAAACTATAAATGAACCGATTCTATATACCAAAAGAATTAAGAGTGTGTATAAAATACGCACTCTTAACTCTTCAATTTTCCAAATATTGGATAATGTTGTGAACAGCTTCTTCATTAAATAAATTATATTTTTTCTACTGAACCGCCCAAAGCTTCAATCGCTTTTTGTGCTGTTACAGTAAATGCGTGAGCTTTAACGTCTAACTTAACTTTGATTTCGCCTCTTCCCATGATTTTTACCAAATCATTTTTAGAGATCAAACCATGCTCTTTCAACGTATCGAAAGTGATAGCTTGTAAATCAAACTTTTCAACTAAGCCTTGTAAAACATCTAGGTTTACACCTACGTACTCTATACGGTTTGGATTTTTAAATCCAACTTTAGGCACACGGCGTTGTAATGGCATTTGACCACCTTCGAAACCTACTTTAGACTTGTAACCAGAACGAGATCCTGCTCCTTTATGACCACGTGTTGATGTTCCACCACGTCCAGAACCAGTACCACGACCAATTCTTTTTCTGTTTTTTGTTGAACCTTCTGCAGGTTTTAAATTACTTAAATTCATGGTAATTATACTTTTTCTATGGCTACCAAATGATTTACTTTCTTAACCATCCCGATGATTGCCGGATTAGCTTCTACTATTACACTGCTACTGATTTTTCTCAAACCCAAAGCTTGCATAGTTCTTTTTTGGCGTTCGCTTCTATCAATAACGCTCTTAATCTGGGTAATTTTTATCTTCGCCATCTTTTTAACCGTTAAAAACTTTACTTAATGAAACACCTCTTTGTTGAGCTACAGTTTGTGCATCTCTTAATTGAGACAATGCAGAAATAGTTGCCTTAACAACGTTGTGCGGATTTGATGAACCTTTTGATTTTGCAAGTACGTTGTGTACACCCGCAGACTCTAATACAGCTCTCATCGCACCACCTGCAATAACTCCAGTACCATTTGCAGCAGGTTTTAAAAACACAAAACCTCCAGAAAATTTACCAATCTGCTCATGCGGGATTGTATCGTTAATAATTGGAACTTTTACCAAGTTCTTTTTAGCATCGTCAATTCCTTTAGCAATAGCTTCAGTAACTTCTTTTGCCTTACCCAAACCGTAACCTACTACTCCGTTCTCATCTCCTACCACTACGATAGCAGAAAAACTGAAAGTACGTCCACCCTTGGTAACTTTAGCAACACGTTGGATGCTAACCAAACGATCTTTTAATTCAATCTCGTTTGCTTTTACTCTCTTTATATTTATAGTTGACATTTCTCTACTTCAATTAAAAGATTAAACCACCCTCACGAGCACCTTCGGCCAAAGATTTAACTCGGCCATGGTACAAGTAACCATTTCTATCAAAAACAACTTCTTTTATTCCAGCTGCGATAGCTTTTTCGGCAACTTTTTTACCAACCTCTTTAGATTGATCTATTTTATTGCCCTTTGCACTGAAATCTTTTTCTGAAGACGAAGCAGCAACTAATGTTTTGCCATCATTGTCATCGATAATTTGAGCGTAAATTCCCTTGTTGCTTCTGAAAACAGACAAACGTGGACGCTCTGGAGAACCAGTAATTCTTTTTCTGATACCCTTTTTTATTCTCTCTCTACGAGACATTTTAATTTTTCCTGCCATTGCAATTATTTTTTAGATGCTGACTTACCTGCTTTTCTTCTCAACTGCTCACCAACAAACTTCACACCTTTACCTTTGTAAGGTTCCGGAGCTCTTAGCGAACGGATTTTAGCTGCAACCTGACCAAGCAATTGCTTATCAATTGATTCTAAAATAATTGTTGGATTCTTTCCCTTTTCTGATGTTGTAGCAACTTTAATTTCTGGAGGAAGGGCAAAAACAATATGGTGAGAGTAACCTAACACTAAATCTAAGGTGTTGCCTTGATTTGATGCTCTATAACCTACACCTACTAATTCTTGCTGAAGTTTAAATCCTTCTGTTACACCAACAACCATGTTGTTGATTAACGCCCTGTACAAACCATGTAATGCTTTGTGGCGCTTTTGTTCAGTTGGACGTTTAACAATGATATTACCGTCTTCTTGATCAACTATAATATCCGAATCTACTTGTTGAGTTAATT
>DASSWV010000465.1:0-2204 GCA_035704545.1 Pelobium sp. | reverse complement strand
GTTAATTGCTGCTTGACCGATTGCCGTATCGGGCACTTTAGAGACAAATGTTCCGTTTAAACCATAATTGCATATCGCTGCAGCAACGTTAGCTTCTCCGCCTCCGTAAGTTACATCGAATGAATCACTCTGCACAAATCTTTTGAAATCTGGAGTTGATAATCGCATCATTATTTCTCCAAGGGTTACGACTTTTTTTGACATCGTTTGCTGTTATTTAGAAATTTAAAAATTGGTTTATTAAAAATAAAACTGCATTATAAGAAATCAAAAGTACGCTTAATGGCATCTTTTAAAGATTTTTTGTAAAAAAATCATCGGTATCGATTGCGTAAATTAATAAGTCTAATTTTCCTTGATTTATCTTTAAATCTCTACATTAGTTATCTCTTTAACAAAAAACCTAATTAATAATATAAAAATGGATACAAAATCTATGCTGTTAAAAGCAATTACCGACCAAGGTATGCTTCCTTTATTTTTTCATGCGGATGAACAAAAAAGTATTGAAATTACACAAACCGTGTATGATGCTGGTGTTAGAGTGATTGAATATACCAATAGAGGAAAAGAAGCACTTTCTAACTTCAAAAAATTAAAAGAAGTTGCAAAAAAAACAATGCCCGAGTTGAAATTAGGTATTGGCACTATTAAAACACCGGCAGAAGCGCAAGATTTTATTGATGCTGGAGCTGATTTTATTGTTTGCCCAATTGTAGTGCCTGAGGTTGCCGAGTTAATTAATGCAGCTGGCATTCTATGGATCCCAGGCTGTATGACGCCTACCGAAATTGCGTTGGCACAAAAACACAATGCAGGCTTAATTAAAATTTTCCCAGCTAATATTTTAGGCCAGGATTTTATCTCTTCTATAAAGGACTTATTTAGAGGGCAATTGTTTATGCCAACTGGCGGCGTTGATTTAAGTGAAGCTAATATCGCTAGCTGGTTTAAAGCTGGCGTTTGCGCCGTGGGCATGGGAAGCAAGCTGATTAGTAAAGATGTAATGGAAAACGCAAACTACGATGAACTGTCTAAAAATACCAAGGAGGTATTGACTTTAATAAAATCAATAAAGAAATAAATTATGAAGAAAGAAAAAATGAGTAGTTACAGATGGACAATATGTTCACTACTGTTTTTTGCAACTACCATTAACTACCTAGATAGGCAAGTACTTTCCCTAACCTGGAAAGACTTTATTGCTCCTGAGTTTCACTGGACAAATGACGATTACGGTAATATCACGGCATTATTCTCTCTTTTTTATGCTGTTTCATTGCTGTTTGCCGGCCGATTTGTGGACTGGATGGACACCAAAAAAGGTTTTCTGTGGGCAATTGGCGTATGGTCGGTTGGAGCATGTTTACACGCTTTTTGCGGAATAGCTACCTCTGGAATTGTTGCAGGAGAATGGTTTGTAGGGTTTGAAGGAGCAAAAGAAGCTATTAAAACAGTTAATAATACAGGTATGGTTATAACTGTAAGTGTAACCTTGTTTATTTTCGCTCGATTTGTGTTGGCGCTTGGAGAGGCAGGAAACTTTCCGGCCGCCATTAAAGCAACCGCAGAATATTTCCCGAAAAAAGACAGAGCTTTTTCTACCAGTATATTTAACGCAGGAGCTACGGTTGGAGCATTAGCAGCACCAATATCAATCCCTTTTATTGCCGAGGCTTATGGCTGGGAAATGTCATTCATTATTATAGGTGCTTTGGGATTTATTTGGATGGGTTTTTGGGTATTTATGTATGAAAAACCAGAGAAACATATTAAAGTTAGCCCTGCTGAATTAGATTATATCAACCAAGATATTATTGCTGACAGTAAACTCTCTGGCTATGTTGCGGAAACAACCGCAAAAGTTTCATTTGCAGAATGCTTTAAATACAAACAGACTTGGGCGTTTGCCTTTGGTAAGTTTATGACGGATGGTGTTTGGTGGTTTTTCTTATTCTGGACACCAGCTTATTTAAGTTCTGTTTACGGTATGGATTCTACGGAAGCGGCTTTCCCATTATTTATTTTATACGCTATTACCTTACTATCCATTATTGGAGGCTGGTTGCCAACCTATTTCGTTGAAAAGAAAGGAATGGAACCTTACGCGGGTAGAATGAGAGCGATGTTAATTTTTGCTTTTTTTCCACTATTAGCGATGGTTGCACAACCTTTAGGCCATTTAACTTACTGGTTGCCAGTAA
>DASSWV010000048.1:0-3316 GCA_035704545.1 Pelobium sp. | reverse complement strand
CGCAAGGAAAAAACACTTTTGAAGTGGTTTTTAAATTTTAATTTGCTATCTATGAAAAGTTAAACAAACAAGCTGTAACCGAACTCCCAAATTAATGATCTCTATAGCTTTAGCCAGCAATAATAACTATGCCGTATTAATGGCAGCGCTGATTAAATCAATCATATTTAACCATCACGGTAACCAACCCGTTACCTTTTACGTGTTAAATGATAACATTTCTAACGCTAGCCAAAAGAAGATCAATTCTTTAACTGGTAATTCTCCCAAGTATCAAATTGTTTGGAAAACTGCCAAGGAAGTGTTTCCGGCAAACGTCCGTTTTCCTATGGATAGTTCAGCATTTCCGTTCACGGCATACCTGCGCTTATTTGCGCCGTTTGTAGTGCCCAAAGATGTTAAAAAGTTAATTTACTTTGATGTTGACATGATAGTTACAGCAGATGTGGAAGAACTGTGGGAGAAAGATATGCTCGGTTATACCATGGCCGCGGTTTTAGATGTCGGTAAAACCGCTGGTTGTAAATGGGGTGGTATCCCAAATTATAAAGACTTAGGCATTAACGCAAACGCACCTTATTTTAATTCGGGAATGATGTTGATTGATTGTGAAAAATGGATTGCAGAAGATATACCTAATAAGGTTTTTAAGGCAATGCGTGAAAATATTGCACATGTGAATTATGCAGATCAGTACGGTTTAAATGTAGTTTTTACGGGTAAATGGCTACAGATTGACCCAATGTGGAACTGGTTTGCGAATAACTACCACCCGAACCCAAAATGTATCCATTATTTAGATATTAAGCCCATATTTAAATCATACAATTCTGATCAGGTGCTGCGGAAAGAATTTTTTAAATACTTAGAAATGACTCCGTGGCAAGGTATGCCATTAAAAAGCGATTTTAGCCGTTTGATGACTAAGGCAATCACAAAATTAAAGAAGAAAGTAAAGAGTGTGTTTTCATAACTTTTGATTTATTTTACTTATTTTATGGTTTAACTTTGCTTTTTCTAATAAAATGGCGGTTTTTAACGATATTTCTGTGCTAGTTACCCATTACAACCGTAGCAAGTCTCTAGAAAAGCTTCTTAAAACATTACAGCAACTTGATTTACATTTTAATCAGATTGTGGTGTCTGATGATGGTAGCAAACCAGAACATCTTGAATACGTTAAAAATCTGCAAGCCGTTTATCCTTTTAAGCTGGTTACAACTCCAAAAAACAAGGGCTTGGGCAACAACATTAATAAAGGCCAAAAAGTAATTGAAACGCCGTACACCTTGTACATACAAGAGGACTTTGTACCGCAGCGCATCTTCAGCGACAAACTGGAAAAAGCACATCAATTTCTACAACACGATCCGTTTTTGGATTTTGTTCGTTTTTACGCTTATTTCAAGTTCCCAAATTTAACTTCTATTAGTGACGGCTTTTCTGAAATGCACTTTAGCCACGCTAAATTTTGGGAAGGATACCGCAAGTTTTATTTATATAGTGACCATCCGCATTTAAGACGAAAGAACTTTTTTGATAGATTTGGAGAATATCCGGAAGGCATAAAACCCGACCGAACAGAATATAACATGATGATGCAAGTTTTGGCGGGCAAACCAAAAGCATATTTTTACGATGAGATTAATGCGCTCTTAACACAAGAGAACAGTGCAGAGGAACCAAGTACCATTAAAAGAAACTTTTTGCGTAACAGCAGCCATTTTCCTTCAGTTTTTGCCCGTATGGTTTATAGATACCTTAGGTTTAACCTAGAATTGTTCATTTTTAAAATAAAGCGCAAAACCCATGGCCGTAGCCTTGTTTAAACTTCCATTTTGGTTAAAACGGCATCTTTATTTTAATAAAGAATTTGCGGATTTATCCACTGCTGAACTGGCAGATATCAAAACCAGAATTGCTAAGTTTGAACACGCCAGGCCAGAGGTTTCCATCATGATTCCAGCCTGGAATGAGGAAAACAATATATTCCGCACTTTGTCCTCTTTGGCAGCAAGCAATACCAAAAGAAGGGTAGAAATTGTGGTCATTAACAACAACTCTACAGATCAAACCCAAAAAGTTTTAGATTCACTAGGTGTGAGGAGTTATTTTGAGCCTCAACAAGGAATCACTTTTGCCAGGCAACTAGGTTTAGAAAAAGCTAAAGGAAAATACCATTTATGTGCAGATTCTGACACCTTTTATCCGCCGGGATGGATTGACGCAATGATTGCACCCTTAGAAAAAAACAATGAGGTTGTAGGAGTTTATGGCAGGTATGCATTTATCCCAGAGAATGGTTATGACCGGGTATTCTTTTGGATTTATGAACGTTTTGCCGGAGTAATTATTAGATTAAGAAAACGAAAACGCGAGCATATCAACTTTTTAGGTTTTAATATGGGTTTTGTAACCGAAATTGGTTTGGCAAATGGTGGGTTTAAGGTTGAAAATGTCCGTAAATTTGATAACGCGATAGGTAGTGAATATTATGTGGATGAATCTGAAGACGGCAGAATGGCAGTTAATTTAATGAAAACTGGTAAATTAAAATTGGTTACCAGTACAAAAGCCACTGTTTTTACATCAAGTAGGCGGTTAATTGCAGAGGGCGGAATTTCAAAAGCTTTTAAATACCGTTTAAAGCTCCATTCAAAACGTATAACAGAATATTTAAACGGAAGTAAAATTTGAAACCACATAAAGTCCCCAATAATATCATCACTAAATTAATAAGCTTATATGTACGATTGAAGTTTGGCAAACTTCATTGGAATGTAAGATATTATTATCGAGATACTTATTATTGCCATTTTGTACAATGGAAATACGTTTTAAAAGATTATTTTTTTAAGAAAAAATATAAAGTAATTTCTTTTGATGGCGAATTTGCCCCCGAGCTGGAATTTGTAATCCCCTTTGCTTATTGGCATTATAAAAATGGCACTTTACTAAAAACAAAAGGCGCAAAGTTTACCAGCGAAATGTATTTCTTCTCGCCCAACCATCAAGAAGTTTATGATGTGCGTACCAACGAAGGGAATTACAACTACGAAACCCCTCGTATTTTATACAGCCATAATTACGACATGAAAAAGTGGGAGCAAGTACCTTTTAAAGCCCATTTTAAGAACGATATTTATATTTATGACAAACCGATTTTAATTGTTGCCAATCGTTACAATACCGAGTGGGACGGGCCACCAATCAGTTTTTTTAGTGTGGAGATGTTGAAGTTTGTTTTTGATGATTTAGGTGCACATTACCAAATTATTTACAACCGTCCGCGACCAGAGCAAATCACTTCTGATAC
>DASSWV010000449.1:0-2443 GCA_035704545.1 Pelobium sp. | reverse complement strand
CCCATTTAACAAACTCATAACCTATGTTTGCATTTGCCGTCAGCTTCACCACCATATCTTTCTCATATTTATCGCTATCGGGCAACCGACCGATAGTACCTGAATTGGCTATGTTTACTGAAGTAGTGAGTGTCTGGGGAGCAACAAAAGTATGATTTCCATAAATTTTAAGGTCAAACAGATATCCGTTTTGACCAAGAGCGAGGTTGGTAAATTTTAACGCCACATTCTCCTCGTTAATATTTACGATAACCTGTTGTCCTGCTGACGGATTAGCAACTGCGCTAGAAACTGCAACCCAGTCCGCATCGGTACTGTTCTTTTTCCAAAGCTTATAACCTCTGTTGCCACCTGTTGCACCATGTATAAATACTACTTTCGTAACGGACTTAAGTGGCGAAAGAATGATGTAAGGATTACCTGTTTTTTGAGATTGTGCATACCCTAAACTTACTTGTGTGCCTCCTGCAGTAGGTGTGTTAGGCGGATAAACAAAACGCGTTGCATCGCCAGCGGTTGGGGCTACGTTAACGTCTGCAAAATCAAAAGTTAACGTTTCCTTTGAAAAATCGGTAGTTTTTGTTACCGTTTTTGGCGAAGCAGTGGTAGAAGTTAATGCTTCCCAGTCTTGAAAGTCTGTGGAATAAAGTAATTTTTCTTCCTGCGCTTTTAGTTTTCCTATACATAGGAATAGCAGAAAGCAAGTTAAATAGTAAAATTTTCCTTTCATAATTGATTGATTAATAGTTAATAATGGTTAGTTTGGTTTTGCTGATTAACTTCTGTAAACCAGCTATTTAAAATATTACTTGGGGTATATTCTTTAGCTTCTTCTTCTGACAGTTGATGAGACCATTCTACTCTGGAGTTTGGTTGGTAGCCTGCACCTGAATTTTGATATTCTGCATAGAAAGCGGTGGACTTATTTGCTTCCTTTCCCCAAAAATCCCAGCCTTCGGGTTTTATAAAAGCAGGCATCTCGCAATTGATGAAAACTACTTTTGCATACGGTCGCCACGGTCTTCCTAAATAATAGGAGATTCCATCCGCTCCAGATATTTTACAGTCTAAAAAAACATACCCGAATCTTGATGTTTGCGGGGTTGAAGCTGCAGTGATAAACTGACCGCCTTTTTTACAGAAAATCTCACAATTTTTAAACAGTGCGGTGGCCGCTCCGAAAATAAAATCGGTAGTTCCTTCTATGTAGCAGTTTTCGTAGTACTGCCTAGTGCCATCGCCGTGAGTATAAAGCGTATCCTGAAAACCAAGAAATCTACAGTTTTTGAAATGCGCCTTGTCCCCCGTAATTCGAACGGCCACGGCCTGTCCTACTGGCCCTGCAGAATTTTCAAATGTGATGTTTTCAGCAGAAAAACCATCGGCATAAACAAATATTGAGGAAGAACCTGAAGTACCGATATTTTTTCCGTTAGCATCTAATTTACTTGCATAATCATCGTAAGTAAGTATGGTTTTGTGCTTATCCTCGCCAGTAAGCCATATGTTTTTTTTAGTTATAGGAACAATAACTTTTTCTTTGTATACCCCCTTTTTGATGAAAATTTTGGTTACGTTTTCAGAATTATCAACTACTGCATTTACCGCTTCTTGAACGGTTATAAAATCTCCGGACCCATCTGTTGCAACTACAAAATCATATGATTTCGCATAAACCGACGACATCAGCAATAAAATAAACAAAAGGGATATTACGTTCTTCATTATTTCAGCTGATTATCTGTAATATCTTTAACTAGGCTATTGATATAAACCTCTATATTGGTATAGCCTGTACTTAAATCATAATTTGCTGCATTGGCTACTTTAGGATCTAGTTTTTTTTCTGTTTCCCAGGTATCGGGCATTCCGTCTTTATCGATATCTGTTAAAACCGTTCCTTGAGTCAACTGTGGCCAACCATCAACATCAGCTTGTGTATCAATAATTCCGTTGGTGCTACCGTTTGAACCTGCTTTATAAAAAGTGCCGTTGCGGGTATGCAATATAATTCTGGTGTCTATAAAATCTCTTTTTAAAGAAGCTCCGGCATAATTTAATACGCTTTCGTAAGCCTTTTCAGCGGTTTGTGTGGTTACATTGTTATTGATGGGATGTGGAGTGCTCCGTTTCATTGCTGCTTTATCAGCTTCTGAAACTGTGCCGTAACTTCCATGAAACTGATTATAAACTCCGTATGTCCAATTGTTGTTGGTTGAGCTTGTACTGCCTTCTACAAAATTACCATCAATAAAAAACTTCCCCCACCTATCATATACCTCTGTACCCACGTTTTTATTTTTATCGATAGAGAAAATACGGTCTCTTTTGCCACTAGCCGGCCCTGGCTTATAGTAATTATTTACGAGATTGATGTTCATAGCTTCGCCACCGTAAGAACTGTTGTTGCCCCAATTATAAATCACATTATTGCGGTAGTCTA
>DASSWV010000027.1:0-4144 GCA_035704545.1 Pelobium sp. | reverse complement strand
CATGACCATGCTATGCGTGTGCCACGTCCAGATCTTTCCGTTGCTTACGGAACACCTAATGCCTGTAACAACTGCCACAAAAACAAAACCGCTAAATGGGCATATGAGGCGGTTGACAAGTGGTACGGAAAAACGAGAGCGTATCATTTTGCAGAAGATTTAATTCCGGGAAGTAGAGGTGGTGCAGATGCCGAATCGCACTTGCTGACATTATTAAACAAACCTAATATTCCCGAGATTGTAAGAGCTGCTGCGGTCAATTACTTAGGGAATGTACAAACAAGCAGTGGCTTAAATGCAATTTTAAGCTGTATCAATAGTAAAGATGCACAGGTTAGATACAGGGCGGTGATAGCTTTAAAAAACTACGACGAACAAGAATGGATTGGTGTAGCTGCGCCACTATTGCAGGATGCCGTTAGAGCGGTGCGAGTTGCTGCCACCGACTTATTTTTAACCATCCCCATTGCAAATATCCCCGGCAGCTATCAAAGTGCATTTTTAGCAGCTAAAGATGAACACCTGCAGTTTCTTTATAATCAGGCTGATTTCTCGACGGGGAGCTTGTCTTTGGGTGATTATTACGCAAGATTAGCTGATTACGGGAATGCAGAAAAATTTTATTTAAGAGGTATAAAAAAAGACAATTTGATGAATCTAGCTCGTTTGAATCTCTCTATCGTATACAATTTGGACAACAAGAATAATGAAGCTCTTGCTGTTTTAAAGGATGCGGAAAAAATAGACCCTGAAAATGAAAACGTACTGTTTAATATGGGACTTTTATATAATGAGATGGGCAACAAAACCGCTGCATTGGAAACATTTGAAAAGGGTTTAAAAATAAAGGCAATAAACCCAAGGCTTTATTACAATTATGGGCTTCTATTACTAAATACAGATGAAGCGAAAGCGGAGCAGGTTTTGAAAAAAGGATTGCTACAAGCAAACAACAACGCAGATTTGCACTATGCTTTAGCTTTCCTTTATTTACGCCAAAAACAGCCTACAAAGGCGATGAGCCATGCTCAAATCCTAAAAGAACTCAACCCAAACAATCCTAATTATGCGCAAATTTTTAATACGCTTAAACTATAAATTATATTAGCAAAATAGTCTAACCAACGTCTTAACCAGTTTTCTCCCAAACTAATTTTTCGCCAAACACTCTTGTGCTATCCGTCATTTTAGTTTTGGTGAGTTGAATACACCATACCTCGCCAGCTTTTGCTAAAGCCAGGGGATTGCGTTGGTGGTAATATTTTGTGGGCGATGTAGCTAATGGAAAATCATCATATAAAATATGCCCCGTAAATTGTAGCCCTTTTAAAGCTAAAAAACTAATTTTTGCAGGCAATATAGTTCCCGATATTGCAGCATTTAGCTTTAAAGATTTTGCATGGAAACTATTTTCTGAAGATTTAAAAAACAGCAACTTATGTGTAGGTTCAAACACGTAAAAGCAATTGAAACAGTAAGGCTTATTTTCAATATCTAAACAACAGATGGTTGCAATTTGATTTTCATCTATAAAATCGACTAGGTCTTTTTTCATTTGATTTTTTTTGTGAATTTGAAATTTAAAAGCCATCAGCGAGCTAATGAGCAGTAATTTAAATTGAACCGTACCTTTCAAAAAAAGCTTTTTCTAAGGCTTCGCGATGATCTGGATGCGCAATTTCAATCAAAGCTTTACCTCTTTGTTTCAAGCTTTTACCAAACAAATTCACTTTTCCGTACTCTGTTACTACCCAATGCACATGACCTCTGGTAGTAACAACTCCAGCTCCTTGCTTTAAAAACGGTGTGATACGAGAAATACCTTTATTGGTAACAGATGGCAAAGCGATGATCGGCTTCCCTCCTGGCGATAAGGAGGCGCCTCTAATAAAGTCCATTTGCCCGCCAATGCCCGAATATTGCAAAGTTCCGATAGAATCGGCACAAACCTGACCGGTTAAATCCAACTCGATAGCGCTGTTAATGGCAATTACTTTAGGGTTTTGCCTGATGATGCTGGTATCGTTTACGTAATTGATATTCATTACCCTGATTGATGGGTTATCGTTTACAAAATCATAAAGCTTTTTAGTGCCCACCATAAAGGAGGTCACGGATTTCCCCTTGTTCAGTTTTTTATTGATGTTATTGATTACACCACTTTCAATTAGTGGAATTACACCGTCTGATAGCATTTCTGTGTGTAACCCTAGGTTTTTATGGTTGCTTAAGTTCTTTAAAACCTGGTCTGGAATACTGCCGATCCCCAGTTGTAGTGTTGAACCATCCTCGATTAATGAAGTTACATTTTTACTGATTGCCACAATTACATCGTTAGCTTTTGAGGAGTAATCAACTTCGGGCAAATCACTCTCATGCCAAACCATTGCGTCTAATTTGCTGGTATGGATAAAGCCATCGCCATGCGTACGTGGCATATTTGGGTTAACCTGTGCAATCACTTTTTTAGCATTGTCCATCGCTGCTTTGGCAACATCCACAGAAGTGCCTAAAGTGCAGTAACCGTGTTGATCTGGGGCAGAAACCTGTAATATGGCTACATCGATTGGCAAAAATTCATCGTTAAACAAAAGCGGAATCTCACTTAAAAAAACCGGAACGTAATCTCCGTGTGCACTGTTTACCACCGCTCTTGAATTTGTAGAAACAAATAGCGAATTAAAAAAGAAGCTACTTTTGTATTTATCATCATTGAAACTGCTATCGCCCAATGTGGTGATGCTTACGAGTTCAACATTTTTTAATTCCTGATAGCGGTTTTGCAAAGCCTTAATTACAAGAGCCGGTGTAGCCGCACTGCCATGTAGAAAAACCCGATCGCCAGATTTTACCATTTTAACAGCTTCATCAGCAGTGATATATTTTGAACTTATCATAGTATTTTATTTTAAATGTATTTAATATTATAATGTGTTTTTGTTTTGAAAAAGTACATTGTTTGAGACAGCGTAATTGATAAAATAAGCTAGCGCTACTAACGCCAGCAGTAAGTTAGTTGCAAGTAAATAAAAAGCCAAATTTGGAACGTGAATTTTAAACAGTGTTAAAAAACCCGATCCGAATAACAACACTAAATACAGCGCTGTAAATATTATAAACGCATAATTTAATCTTAGAGAGCGCTTAATAAAACCCGCTCTTGTAAGTAAATCTAATATTATTGGAGACAGACTGCCCAATGTAATCAAATGCATATAGCCAACAATCAAATTGCGACTGCCAAACACCCAATTACCTATTGCGGGGATGGTGACCAGTAGCTGAAAAAAGAACTGTAAGCTAACTGCTAATAAGGATGCTCTCGCTAAAAAACTCAGCGGTTTTAAATCTTTCCTCAGCTTATAAAGCAACATACACCACGCTATAAAATGTACTAATGCACCGGCAAATGCCAAAATATAAACCCACGTTGCAGGTTTATGCCAAAGTGTAAAAATGGCGTACATTGGCAAAGTAGATACAACTAAAAGCTTAGTCCAAAAAACATCGCTTTTATTAAAACTAGACATGGATTTAAAGTAACTTTTAAACAAAAGACCTAAAAGTGCCAATTGCATAAAGCCATTTAACTGAAAATGGAGATAAAAATAAATGGCATTTTGTTGCAAAGCCAAACTTTTAAAAGGAATGCTTTTTAAATACCCTAAACCAAACGGACCTAAGGATGAGATTACCATAAAAAAAAGTGCGCTCTTTAGCAAAACACTTACTGGGCTACTTTTTGATGGTTTTACCGTGTTTGATTTGAAAGCAACAAAAACTGCCCAGTAGCCAATAAATATAAACGAGGTAGATAGGATAATAGAAATTGTTTTGTAACCTGTTAAAAAAAAACTGACCAACATTCCGAGACTCACTAGAAGTGTAGCCACAAAAATCCGATTATATGTTATTTGTGAAAGTTGGTATTCATTTTTAAAATGGTAAAACAACAGTAGGATTATGGCTAGAAACATCCAACCGGCAAAAGCAAAATGCGAATGAGAATGCAACAAAAACTGATAGTTAATGGAAACCGGGAGAGAAAAGCAATGCATATATCGCAAAAGTGCTCCGGCAATAGCCAGCACTACAAAGTTAAACAGTATCCAAGCGACACCGTTTTTTTTGAAAGACATACTAT